>DAOVAM010000149.1 GCA_030671065.1 Candidatus Aminicenantota bacterium | reverse complement strand
AAATAAAAAAACTCGATTCCCTATCCTTGCATATTGTTAAACATACATTTTCTATATGTTTAATTTGACATTGAAATTTTATCTGTGCTATAAGCTCCCTTACCAAGTTAGAAAAAGCATGTTTGAGTTTCCACTTACTCAACTTAATAAACAGAAAAAATTCAGGAAAAAATAAGTTGCCGTCCAAGAAAGAAAACAAAGTCGCATCCAATAATCACGACTCACATCCTAGAGTTGACTCTACTCAGCTCAAGTTAGACGACAATTCTCAAGTCGCGGTTATCGGGAGTGGACCCGCGGGTTCTTTTTTTTCCTATTTTCTTCTCGATATGGCCTTTCGCATAGGCATCACCATCCAGGTGGATGTATTTGAGTCCCGGGACTTCTCTAGTCCTGCTCCTGCAGGATGCAACATGTGCGGAGGAATCGTCTCCGAGTCACTCGTGCAAGCTCTTGCTGCCGAAGGAATCAGCCTCCCTCCGTCAGTTGTTCAAAGAGCCATTGAATCCTACACTCTGCACATGGATGTTGGCGGGGCAATGATAGAAACTCCGCTCAAGGAGAAAAGGATTGCGGCCGTGCACCGAGGAGCCGGCCCCCGGGATATACAAAAAATAAAATGGCACAGTTTTGACGGCTATTTACAGGGACTGGCAAAGGAAAAGGGAGCAAATTTGATACACGGACGGGTGGATAATATCGAATGGGAAGATGAGAAACCCCAGGTCCATACAAAGGATGACTTTCGAAAAACCTACGACTTGCTTGTCGTGGCCACAGGAGTCAACTCAGCCACTGCCAAACTCTTCCAAGATAAAGGTTACACTCCACCGAAAACGACGAAAACGTTCATCTGCGAGTACTATTTAGGAGCAGAAACAATAGAGACTTATCTGGGAAATTCAATGCATGCCTATCTTCTCAACATCCCCCGCATGGAATTTGCCGCCTTTATTCCGAAGGGAGATTATGCGACTGTTTGCATGCTGGGCAAGGAGATCGATAAGGAACTCGTAGGATTCTTTTTAGAAGATCAAGAGGTTAAATCCCTCATGCCTCCCAATTGGCAGGTGAGCCAAAAATCCTGTCAGTGTTACCCCCGTATTAACATGAAAGGGGCCAAGAGGCCTTTTTTCGACAGGGTGATATTCATTGGAGATTGCGGAGTGAGCCGGTTGTACAAGGACGGGATTGGTGCCGCCTACAATACTGCCAAAGCCGCTTCCTCTACAGCCATCTTTTCTGGAATATCCGCCGAAGATTTCGGGAAAAAGTATTGGCCGGTGTGCAAGAGAATCGACAGGGACAACAGGATTGGGAAGATACTTTTTTTCAGTGTTGGCCTGATGAAAAAGTTTCGTTTTGCCAGGCGGGCTATACTGCGCATGGTCATCAAGGAACAAAAAATGGAGGGAGGCCAAAAACGCATGAGCATGGCCCTTTGGGATATGCTGACCGGAAGCGCTCCATACAGGGATGTTTTCTGGCGTATGCTTCATCCCTTTTTTTTGAGCCGATTTCTCTGGTGTCTTGCAGTCGAAATATGGCCGTTCAAAAGAACATCATCTCTAAAGGAGGGTCAATGAGCCAAGGACTTTTAGGTAAGGTCTACGATGATGGTAAAATCATCATCCGCCAGGAAGAACCAGGAGATTGCATGTATGAGATCCAAGAGGGACAAGTAGAAGTGGTTAAAGAGAAAGAAGGCAAAGAAATCCTGCTGGCTGTTCTCGGTAAGGGAGATTTCTTCGGTGAAATGGCAATATTTGACCGTGAAGCTCGCTCTGCAACAGTCCGAGCCAAGGGTGAGGTTCGGGCTCTCACGATCGATAAAAGAACATTTTTGCGGAGGATCACAGAAGATCCGTCACTTGCATTCCGGATCGTAGAGAGGATGTCTCGCCGTATTCGCGAACTAGATTCCGAAATCGTGCGGCTGAAAACTGGGAGCTGACCGATATCATTCTATGAGGGTTTTAACCATCAGATAATCGAATAGCTGAAGCAGTCGGAAATCTTAAGTCCTCTAGACAAAAAAGAGGAAATTCTGGTATCTTGTGAAGGGGAAAGAAGACATGCCTCACCTTCAAATCATAACTTATAAAGGGGAATCCTATAATTTTCCACTGGTTAAAGATAAAACAACCATAGGCCGCTCCAAAGACAACGATATTGTCCTTCCTGACCCGAGAGTTTCCAGCAAACATGCCGAGATAATCATGAAGGGAAAAAGCTTTATATTAAACGACCTTGAAAGCCACAACGGAACGCAGGTCAATGAGGAATTTATTCAGAGCCACTCCTTGAAACATGAAGATGAGATAAGGCTTGGCCAGTACAGACTGGCGTTTTTGACCAAAGAAAGAACTATTTCTACTCCAACAAAAACTCTCCTCCTGGAAAGGGAAGGAGATTATGGCCAATGGCATCAGCAGACACTGAAAATCAATCCTGAAGAAAGCTGTCAGATAGACTCACAGTCATTATTGATCTCTCCAGAACCCAAAAAAAGTCAAAAGGAACAAGCGGCCCCGGCCCGTTTTAAGAAGAAAGAGCCGCACACTAAAACAGAAAAAGGGTTGTTATCTCCTGAAAGAGCCAATAAGGTTCTTTTTGTCCTGTATGAGATCAGCAGACAGCTGAATACAATACACGATTTCAATGAACTCCTGAAAAAAATAATGGACTATATTTTTATGGTCATCGACGCGGATTACGGCTTTTTGATTCTTACTGATGATGAAAAAGACAAAGATTTCATTCCAGTCGTCATAAAATACAAGGATGATAAAGTCAAAACCCAGAAAGGGATTAGAGCTAGCCGCACGATCATCAATAAGGTTATCCAGGATAAGGTTGCCTTGCTGACATCCAATGCCATGGTTGATCCTCGGTTCGGTTCAGCTGAAAGCTTGGTCGGACAGAATATTCGATCAGCCATGTGTGTGCCTCTTTGGCGTAAAGATGAGATTATTGGCGTTATTCAGCTGGACAGCATAAGACCGGATAACCAGTATACTGAAGACGACCTGGAGCTCCTTAAAACAATCAGCTGCCAGATGGCTATGATACTCGAACAAGCCAGTCTCAATGAAAAAATCCGTGGAGAAGAGCTCATGAGAAACAGGCTCGAGAGGTTTCATTCTCCCCAGGTCATAGACATGATTATAAAATCCGCTCTTGAGTCAAAGGACGACTTGATGGAAGCCAAAGACAGGGAGGCCACCATTCTCTTCACAGATATTATCGGCTTCACCAGCCTGACTGAAAACATGCAGCCGCGTGAAATCAATACACTCCTGAATCAATTTTTTTCCAGGATGACAGATATCGTGTTCGAGCATGACGGGACGCTGGATAAATACATTGGGGATAGCTTGATGGCCATCTTCGGGGCTCCCATAGAAAAGACAGACGATGCGGAAAGAGCAGTATCCGCAGCCATAAAAATGAGGCAGGAATTGCTGACGATGATAGAAAAGGCAGAGGGGAATGTCAAATTTGGTATTCGCATAGGAATAAACACTGGCCATGTTGTGGCGGGAAACATCGGTTCACCCAAACGGATGGAATACACTGTTATTGGAACGCCGGTCAACATTGCCTCAAGATTGGAATCGCTTGCTCAGCCGAATCAAATCATCATCGGAGAAAAGACCTACCAGCGTGTGAAGGGGAAATTCAAAATCAAAGAAATCGGCTCCAGAGAAGTCAAAGGAGCGAGTGAACCTGTAAAGACCTATGAAATCCTGGATTAAATGCTTAGGGGTCGCATCTCAATTGATTATCTTCGGTCCTGAACTCCGACGAGTGTCCCCTCCATTCCTGTCCTGATGTTTGCTGCGTTGGCCTCATCAGTATCGATATGCATGCTGAGCCTAAAATCAGGATGAACTCTCACTAGCACATCACCAAAGGTCAATGTCCGCTCTCCTTGAACCTCGACTTTAACAATATCACGATCTTTTATCCCGAAGGAAAGGGCGTCCAAGGGGGACATGTGAATGTGCCGAAAAGAGCAGATAACTCCCTTCGGGAGATTGCATTTGCCCTTAGGTCCATCAAGAGTTATACCTGGACTTCCATCGAGGGCACCTGAGGCTCGAATAGGGGCCTTGATTCCCAATTTAAATTCTTCTGTCATGGAGATCTCAACCTGACTCTCCTTCCTCTCAGGGCCAAGAACCCTCACGCGTTCGACACGCCCCTTAGGCCCAGTCAGGTTGACAGTCTCTTCACAGGCAAACTGCCCAGGTTGGGATAAATCTGATTTGCGGCTCAATCCACATCCCTCCCCAAAAAGGGAATCGACGTCTTGCTTAGAGAGATGGACATGGTGAGCTGACACCTCAATGGGAATCTTTTTTTGCTCCTGGCTTTTGATGGCCTGGGACACATCCTCGTATCCCAGAGTACGGATGGTCTCTCTGGCAATCATTCTCCCTTCATTTGTAGGAATGACAAGGATTTTCACCTGAGAAAGCTCGTCGGAGATATCCATCACTTCGCCAGGATCTGAGGCTGCCGCCTTATTCTTTATCATATCTACACGGATATCCATATGGGACAATCCTTGACAGGCCAGGCCCCTGACCCATTTACTCCCTTCACCGATGCCACCTGTAAACACAAGAGCATCCAATCCTCCCAGAGCTGCTGTGTAAGCGCCTATATACTTGCGGAGCCTGTAGCAGAAGACATGTATGGCCAATAGCGCCTTGTAGTCATCCTTATTGGCCGCCTCCTCGATCTTTCTCAAATCACTCGATACTCCGGAAAGTCCCTTGAGCCCGCTTTGACGATTCAGGATGTCATCGATCTCATCCAGGGATAATCCCTTTTCCCGGGAAAGATGGATAATCGTTGAAGGATCGAGATCGCCGCATCTTGTCCCCATTATCAAACCTTCCAATGGAGTCAGTCCCATACTGGTATCCACAGAACGGCCGTGATCAATGGCGCAGATGGACGCCCCGTTCCCAAGATGACAGGTGATGATTTTCATTTCCCAGAAATTGCGTTTCAGATAAGACGCAGTCTGAAGAGCTACATAATTGTGGGAAATACCATGGAAGCCGTATCTCCGGATATGATCCGTCTCGTAAAACTCATAAGGGAGCCCATAAAGATAGGCATGAGGAGGCATCTTCTGATGAAAACCGGTATCAAAGACAGCGACCTGAGGGACATCCGGCATGAGCTTGACACTCTCCTGAATTGCCATCAAGTTAGGGGGGTTATGAAGAGGGGCAAGGCTGGAATATTTATCGATGTCAGCAATCACCTCTTTATCGATGATGACTGGATTGCTGTACTTATCACCTCCATGAACAACCCGATGACCGACTACGCTGAGCTCTGTCAAATCCTTGATCATTCCCTTATTTGAATCCATCAACAGATCAACGACAGCTTTGAATGCGTCATCATAGCCAATCTTGCCGAGCTCTTGAGTCGCTTTGTTTTTCCTCGACGAAGAGATAAGCTTTGAATTCTCCAGGTTGATCCCATCCACTATTCCCTCTTGGTTATTCTCCTCATGAGCCGTATCGAAATAGCTGTATTTCAAAGAGGAACTGCCGCAGTTGATAACAAGAATTTTTTTGGGGGTTGCGGGAGCTAACTTCAGCCCATATGGATCTGATGCGCTCTGCCAGGCTCCCTCCACACGGCTTTGTTCTTCCTCGTTCTTTTGACGGCTCTTCAACCTCTCGGTTATAGTTTTCGCCAGTATCTGCACAGCGTGGGGATTCACAGCTATGAGTGTCATGAATATTTCTTGAGG
>DAOVAM010000151.1 GCA_030671065.1 Candidatus Aminicenantota bacterium | reverse complement strand
GATGTGACGACAAGTGTTATACCGTTGGAACGACAGTCCTCAATAACCTTTCCCAGTTGATAGTCGACTTCTTCCACAGCCCGAATCACTGCCTTTTTGTCCTCGATATGTCCGACAACATCCACATTGGCAAAATTGGCAGCAATCATCCTGTAGGACAGATTCCTGAGATTTTCGGAAATCTTGTGTGTGACTCCCTTGGCGTTCATCTCTGGAGTTGACGCAAAAGATGAGATACCCTCGGGGGAAGGGACTTCAATCCTTTTTTCTCCGGGAAAAATCTTGCCATTCTTTCCATTCATAAAAAAACCGACATGGACAGCCTTCTCGGTCTCCGAAATCTTAAGGAAGTTCATCCCAGCCCTTGAAAGAACCTCGAATAGAGTATTCGCGATTTTCTCATCTGGAGGAAAAGCTTTCCTCACATTGAGCACAGGATCATACTCGATCATGGTCACAAAATTCAGGCTTAAATCTTTCTTTACGGGGAAGTGGCTGAAATCTTTATCGATCAGACTTTTTGTGAGTTCTATCTCTCTCTCACCTCTTATATCGTAAAAAATCACATAGTCTCCATCCTCAAATCTTCCAAAAGGTTGACCCGCTGGATCGATCGCGACTATCGGCTCGAGCGCTTCATCTTCCTGTCCAGCTTGATAGGCTTTTTTTATGGCTTCCACAACAGCAGATACACGAGAAAATCCACCTTCCTTACTCATTCACGGACCTCATAATAAGCCTATACTATAGGAATGAAGCCCAGGGATGTCAACAGAAAGAGTTGACCCTCATCTCCTAGTTGAATAATTGAAGTTTTGGGAGCCTGACCCCAGAGGCATTGAAAATAGAACAAGAATTGTGTTAAGTAGGAATCTTTCATTATAAATAAGGAGAAGGGAAAATGAAAAAAATATTCGTTATTATTTCGTCCATTTTGCTATTCACTCTTTGTATTCAAGTCTTCCAAGCCGGTTCCCAGACAAGGCCAATATCTTTTGAGGATTTCATCCGCATCAAACGGGTAAGCGATCCTCAGATCTCTCCCAAAAGTGACCTTATCGCCTTTGTCGTAACAGAAATGGATAAGGAAAAGAACAGCAGCAACAGTGATATCTGGATCGTTCCCCTATCCGGAGGTGCGCCGTGGAGATTAACCTCAAACCCCAAAGCCGATTACAGGCCCCGCTGGTCTCCGGATGGAAAGAGAATTGCCTTTATCTCCACAAGAGGCGGATCTCCACAAATCTGGATGATAGATCCCAAAGGAGGAGAAGCATATCAGGTTACTCAATTATCCACTGGGGCGAGTGGTGTCATCTGGTCTCCATCAGGGCTACATTTTGCGTTTACTTCCTCTGTCTATCCGGACTGTCCGGATGACGACTGTAACAAGAAAAGAAATGAGAAAATAGCCAAGAGTGCAGTCAAAGCAAAGGTGTTTCACCAGCTTCTTTTCAGGCACTGGAACTCATGGCAGGATGAAAAAAGAAGCCATCTCTTTATCACTCCTGCAGGCGGAGGAAAAGCCATCGATGTCACTCCGGGCAATTACGACACGCCCCCCATCTCCCTTGGGAGCGCTCATGACTACACCTTCTCTCCTGATGGAAAATACATCTGTTTTGTCAGAAATACAGATCCGGAACTGAACATTTCTCTCGGGACGAATAACGACCTGTTTATCTCGCCCATAGAGGGGGGAACAATCCGGCAAATCACTTCTAACAAAGCCAATGACAATTCTCCACACTATTCTCCGGACGGACGGTATATCGCCTATCGAGCCATGGCCAGGCCAGGCTTTGAAGCGGACAAATACAGCCTCTTCCTGTACGACCTGAACAATCAAAAAACATCGAACCTGACAGAAAAACTGGATATTTCTGTCAATGATATTCTGTGGTCTCCGGATAACTCCACTGTCTACATCTCATTCCAGGAAAAAGGCCGAATCTCACTGGGTAAAATCTCACTCAAGAAAAAGAAATTTGAAAAGATTCTCCATGGTCACTATATCAGCTCTCCCTGCATCTCCTCTGATGGAAAGAAGCTCATTTTTCTCAAACAGGGAATCAATCATCCCACAGATATTTTTTCTTTTGATTTGAGAACAGAAAAGGTCATCCCACTCACTGCAATAAACAAAAAGCTTCTCTCAAAGCTCGAGATGAACTCTGCAGAAGAGTTTTGGTTTGACGGAGCAGAACAAGATAAGGTTCATGGTTTTCTGGTCAAGCCTCCCTCTTTCGATCCTTCAAAAAAATACCCCTTGGTCATGCTCATTCACGGAGGCCCTCAGGGCGCCTTTTCAGACAATTTCCACTACCGCTGGAATGCCCAGATGTTTGCTGCTCCCGGATACGTGACAGCTCTGATTAACTTTCACGGAAGCACGGGATATGGCCAGAGCTTTACGGATTCCATCACCGGTGACTGGGGAGGAAAACCCTATGAGGATATCATGAACGGTTTAGATCACCTCCTCTCTCGCTACAATTTCATCGACAAGAACCGATTGGCTGCAGCCGGTGCGTCTTATGGAGGATACATGGTTAACTGGATCGAAGGACACACTGCAAGGTTTAGCTGTTTGATTTCTCATGCGGGAGTTTATGACCTGCGCTCCATGCACGGAGCGACTGAAGAACTCTGGTTTCCGGAATGGGAATTCAAGGGAACGCCCTGGTCGAATAAGGAAATGTATGAGAAATGGTCACCCAGCTTCTTTGTTCAGAACTTCAAAACTCCTTGTTTAGTGATCCACGGTCAGCGCGATTTCAGGGTTCCAGTCACACAAGGATTCCAATTCTTCACAGCCCTGCAGAGAATGAATGTCCCCTCTCAAATGCTTTATTTTCCAAATGAAGACCACTTTGTCCAAAAACCCCAGAACGCAGAGCTCTGGTGGAAGACTGTTCACGATTGGTTGGCGAAGTATTTGAAATAGAATAATCAATCAGAGGATATTCTTAATCCAGATCAAGGCTGAGAAGAGAATAAGGGTCCACATTTTTTCCAGCAGCCATGACAGCCCAGTGAAGATGCGGTCCTGTCACTCTCCCAGTGGCTCCCACTTTCCCGATAATATCTCCTTTGTGGACAAGATCGCCTCTCTTCACATTAAACCTGGATAGATGGGCGTAGAAAGTGAAGACTCCGATCCCATGATCGATGATCACTGCGTTCCCGGCATAGTAGAGGTTTCTGGCAAGAATAACCTTTCCCGAGTTCGAGGCAATAACGGGTGAACCATAAGAACTCGCGACATCCACTCCCCTGTGCGTAGACCAGTGAACATTGTTGAACAACCTCCTCTCCCCAAAAGTGGGCCTGGCACTTCCCGGTGAAGGGAATATGAACTTCCCCTCTCCCATCCATTCAGGCGTGTAGCTGTTGAACAAAACTCTGAGCAATTCAGACTCCCATTCAATCCTTTCTCTGAACTCCGGTAGTGGAGTGATGAATCTTTTATCCACCCACAATTTGTTCAAGGGAAATTCCTTCGAAGGAAAAATGATTCTCCTCTGGACTTTTTCCCATTCTCCGGAATGTTTTTTCATGAAAACCTTGAGTAGATAAAAACCAGGTTCCAGCTCAAGGCCAAGGCTTATAAAGGCGAAAAGTCTATGATTCGTCTCACTCCGCCCCATCTGATAAGTCCTTTTCAAAAACTGGACTCTGGCCTCTTTCACTCGGGTTACGTCTTCAATCTCCACGGCAACCACCTCACCCGGCTCAAAAGCCCTGTAGTTCAATTCCACTGATATGCCGGAAGGAGCCAGGAGAGCCTCAGTATGAGAGGCCGATGTCTGGATCTGACTCAGACAAACAACGAAAAAGAAAACAAAAAAAACTTTTTTCATTCTTTCATGATCCTAAAAATTCAAGCACGAGATGATTGAATTCCTCTGGCCATTCCACCTGGGGAAGATGGCCGCACTTGTCAAAAACATTAAGCTGGGAATTTTTGATCAAATTTTTCCCAACATAAGCCTGGTTCAAAGGAGAAACCTTATCATTTGCACCCCAGATAATCAAGGTTTTATGAGGCAAAGAGCCAGCTCTATCCCGGACTCGAATACAGATCTCCTTTTTTAAGCCCTTCAGGTCTACTCCTGAACGCAAAATACTAAGACACGCTTTTCGAGTTTGCGGCATGTCGAAGATCTCCAGCACAGTCGGAATCAATTGATCCGGAACTTTTTGTGAATCATAAAACATGCGGCTCAGGAATATTCTTGCAATCATATGATTTCGGACGGATAAAGCCAATTCTCCCAATGGAAAAACCGTTCCAAGCCGCAACAGGATAGATAGTTTCACCCCAAAACCAACAGTATCCACCAAAATTAACTTATCGATCCTTTCAGGCTGATTCACTGCCGTGAGGAAGACAATGAGCCCCCCCATGGAATTACCAATAAGAGAAGCCTTGGAGATATGGAAAGCGTCTAAAAAAGAACCCATGAAATCTGAAGGAGAGTTTTTACTAAAGTCAAGGCTCGATTTAGTGGAATACCCGAATCCAGGAAAATCGAAGGCAATGGTGCGGTATTTCCGGGAAAAGGCATCAAAGTTATACTCCCACCATTCCAGTGATCCCCCCATCCCATGAAGGAGAACGAGTGGAGGCCCTTTTCCCTTCTCGAGGAAGCGAATTTTATGCCCGGCAACGGAAAGGTATTCTTCTTTCAAGCGAATTCCTGATACTACGCTATAATTTTTTTCTCAGTACTTGCCCTGGCAGATTCCCGGTATGTCCGCCTCTTTCGATCACTACTTTTCCGTTAACGATCACATACTCGATCCCTACAGGATACTTATGGGGATCCGTCCATGTGGCCTTATCAATCACTTTATCCCTATTGAAGATGACAATATCTGCATAGTATTCTTTCTTCAGGATTCCTCTTCTCATAAACCCAAACTTTTGTGCAGGCAAGGACGTCATTTTTTTTATCATCTCTGGTAGAGGGAGTATTTTTTCTTCCCGAACATACTTTCCTAAAATCCTGGGAAAAGTCCCGTAAAGTCGAGGATGGGGTTTTCCCTTGTGCAAAAGACCATAAGGTGCGATTGCTGAGCCATCCGTCCCCACTCCCACTAGTGGATGAGCCAGAATTTTCTTCAGATTCTTCTCTGTCATCATGAATGTGACCATTCCCACTCTATTTTTTTCCTCAACCAGCAGGTCTCTCATAAACTCAAAAGGTGTTTTACCTGTCTCCTTCGCTCCTTCCAGAACGCTTTTTCCTTCAAATCTTTTGTTTTCATCTGTATACACAGATGAAATAACCACTTTATCCCAGGAACTGAGCTTCTTTTTCTGTTCGGAAAGATGAGATCGAATACGGCTTTCGAGTTTGGGATCCTTCAGTCTCGCTATAAACTCTTCAGTGGTCCCCTGCTTTGCCCAAAGAGGGAAATAATAGCTCAGTCCAGTGGAACCAGCAATATAAGGATAACGGTCACAGAATATGGACACTCCGTCTTTGCTCGCTTTCTCGACCCTGGCCAAAGCTTCATCGATCTTATGCCAATTCTGGGGATAGGCGATCTTAAAATGAGAGATCTGAAGGCTGGCTCCTGTTCTTCGAGCAATTTCGATCGATTCATCCAGAGATTCGAGCAATCTGTTTCCCTCATCCCGCATATGAGTGGCATACACTCCTCCGTATCTGGCTACAACTCTGCACAACTCCTCAATCTCATCAGCTTTGGCATAGCTTCCCGGTGCATATT
>DAOVAM010000142.1 GCA_030671065.1 Candidatus Aminicenantota bacterium | reverse complement strand
GCCCTGGACCTCGTCGACATCTTTAAACAGGTTTTCAAGTAGCAGAAATCAAACAAGAAAATCAGATTATAAATTTCACTGTATGATCCATCAAGTCGATTACACAGTCAAATAAATCTTATTCATCTTCCTCGTACAATTGATTCGCAAAAAAACATTTTTTCACGTGAACCTTTTTCCTTCCAAATCCGTCTATAACTAAAAAGGTATAGTCTATGAAGAAGAGGAGGTTTGTATGAAGTTCAAGATTATTTTTGTGGCATTGTTCTTTTTGTGCGCTTCTTTCACATTTGCCTATGAGGACGTGAGGAATCTGAATCTATCCGCTAAAGGTATTGAAAAGCTCGAAATCGACTGTGGATCCGGTTTCTTGAAAGTGTCCGGTCAAGAGGGTTTGACAGAGATTAAAGTCGAGGCAGAGATCGTTCTCGAGGGAAAAAGTGAGAAGAGCGCGAAAGAATTCCTCCAGAAATATCTTAAACTTTCTCTTGAGAAAAGAGGAAGCCGAGCGGTTTTAACCAGTGGATTCAAGAGTTACCGTTCTTTATTCTCCTTCAGTAATAAACTCGTAAACCTTACAGTCAGTGTTCCTGCGGATATGGATCTGGATGTTGACGATGGCTCTGGTTCCATAAAAATCGAAGACATCGCGGGTAATGTTAATGTTAACGACGGGTCTGGCAGCATGGAAATTATGAACATCAAAGGGAATCTGGATGTGGATGACGGCTCAGGAGAAACCGTATTAGAAAAAATTACAGGCGATGTTTCTGTGGATGACGGCTCAGGAGATATTGAGGTGGAAGACATTTCTGGCGATGTATCAGTAAATGATGGTTCAGGATCGATCTTTATTCGGAATATCGGAGGCAATGTGACTGTAAGAGATGGTTCAGGTTCCATTACAATCGACAGTGTGGAGAAAGATGTCTACATCCCGAGCGATGGAAGCGGAAGCGTCAGAGTCAACAACATAAAAGGAAAGGTGAAGTATTAATATTTAACTCTTTACTGAATCAGGTTTTTCTTGTTGTAATCTCTTCTATTTTCCTTTTTTAATTGAATAGATTCATCCGGCCACAGCGCCTCACCACTCGAATTTTCAAAGTTTAAGAGCCGAGTCTCTCTATTCTTTATAATTCTGGCTGTCCAGTCTTCAATGTCGATTCAAAGATATAACTTCCTGAGTCAACTTTAAAAACCGCAGCCCCTTTTTCCATCCTCAGGAATTTGACTCCTTCTGAATCTTTTACAAACTTTCCACTTTCTGTAACTTGAGACCTATCCTCTGTTGGGACATACACAAATGCTGAGGTGTTGGCTGGAACGGTGACATTCATGATGAGTTTGCCATTCTCGAGTTTCCAGCCGCTCACAATCTTTCCATGAATAGAATTGTATTCGGCTTTCGCATATTCTAATCCTCCGCCAACATGAGGTTGAATCTTAAATCGTTTGTAAGCCGGGACTTCGGGATCGAGGTCGATTCCAGCCACGAAGCGGAAAAGCCACTCCCCCACTGACCCGAATGCATAGTGATTGAAAGAGTTCATCCCCGGATCCTGAAAACCTTTTTCCTCTGTCCAGCCGTCCCATCGTTCCCAGATTGTCGTCGCTCCTTGTTTGATGGAATAGCCCCACGAGGGAAAAGTTTCTTTCAGGAGAAGACGGTATGCCACATTTGTATAGCCCATCTGAGAGAGAACAGGAAGCAAGTATCCAGCGCCGACAAATCCGGTGGAGAGATGCCAATCTCGCTGTTTTATGTTCTCCACAAGGTGTTCCGCTGATTTCGAACGAAGGTTTTCAGGAACAAGGTCCATAGCTAGAGCCAGAAGGAATCCTGTCTGTGTCTCTCCATTTATGCGGCCATCCGGAAGGACAAACTCCCTCTGGAAGGATTCCCGAATATTCTGAAAAAGCTTTTCGTAATAAGAAGCTTCGCTTCTTCGTCCGATCACCTTAGCCATTTTAGCCATGAGCAGGGCATCATAGGCCCAGTAAGCTGTCGCCAGAAGGTCTTTGGGAGTATCGGCCTTTATGGACAGCCAGTCGCCGTAGTTATTGCCTGTCTTTTTTCTTCGGATTAAATCAGGATTGGCTTCCTGGAGAAAATCCATCCATTTAACCATGGCTTCCCAGTGCTCTGTGATGATCCGTGTGTCTCCGTATACTCTGTGGATGCTCCAGGGCACGATGATGCCCGCATCCCCCCAGGCTGGAGCAGACTCGAACCTCATCAAAGCTTTGTCTTTGAGGCGGGGCGCAAAATCCGGAAAAGCACCTTCTCCAGACTGGGCGTCCACAACATCCCTCATCCATTTTGTGAAGAAAGCGGCCACATCCATGTTGAACGTGCCAGTCCGGATGAATATCTGGGCATCGCCCATCCAGCCGAGCCGTTCGTCCCGCTGGGGACAGTCTGTTGGGATACTAATGTAATTTCCTCTCTGGCTCCAAATGAGGTTTTTGTAGAGCTTGTTAACCATTGAGGAGGAACATTCGAAGCTTCCAGCAGGGGAAGCGGCGGAATAAATGGCACATCCTGTGATGGCGTTTTTGTCCGGAACGCCGGGGAATCCGGTGACCTCGACATACTGAAACCCGTGGAACGTAAAACGCGGCTCAAAGAACTCCTCTTCTCCGCCTTTGAGAATATAGGTATCTGTGGCTTTTGCGTCGCGGAGATTAGTTGTGTAGATGGTTCCATCAGGGTTGAGGCGTTCGACGTGACGAAGCGTGACCTTTGTGCCCGCTTTTCCTTTCACTTTGAGTTTAACCCATCCGGCAATGTTCTGGCCAAGGTCGAAAACGTAGACACCCTTCTTCGGTTCTGTCATCTCGACTGGCTCGATATTCTGCTTCACCTGGACAGTCTCAGAAGGCTGAGCCACGAGCTTGGCTTGAGGCTTATCGACAACTACCACTGGCTTCCAGTCATTATCATCGAATTCAGCCATATCCCACCCTGGCATCTCCTTCCGAGCGTCATAGTGCTCACCAATCAGTAAATCAGAGCTGATGATCGGGCCATCCGAACAAAGCCAGGTTTTATCAGAGGCTACTATCTCAGTTGTTCCGTCTTCATACTCCACGTCAAGCTGAAGGAGCAGGCTGTTCTGAAGACCGTAATTCCCCCGGAACTTGCGCCATCCCAGGTAACCGCTGTACCAGCCATCGCCGACAACAGCGCCGATGGCGTTCTTCCCCTGCTTGAGGTTTTCGGTCACGTCATAGGCGCGGTACTGGATGCGTTTGTTGTAATCTGTCCATTCCGGAGCAAAAACGTCTTTTCCTATTTGCTGGCCGTTGACGTGGAGTCTGAAAATCCCTTGCGCTGTTATGTAGGCCAAGGCACTCTTCACAGGCTTTCCAAGAGCAAAGTTTTTTCGGAACCACGGTGGAGGCGGACCAGGCACCAGTTTCTCTTGCTTGAGAAACCGGGGATCTAATTCCATGCCTATCCATGAGCCTTTCCAATCTTCTTCATCCAGAAGCCCCATGGTCCAGAAACCATCTTCACGAGACTCTCTCATAATCCGGTTATTATCCCAGACAAACACCTTCCAATAGCATTTCATCCGAGAATGGAGTTTTTTCCCTTCGTATACAATCTGGTTTGTAAGGTCGCTCTTCACTTTTCCGCTGTCCCATAGGTCACCGATGTCTTTATTGATATTCTCTTCATTCGAGGAAACAATAATCCTGTATGCGGTCTGCTTCAGGCCTTGCTCGGATGACTCAAGAATCCAGCTCAAACAGGGCTTTGCTACATCAATACCGAGTGGATTTTTCAAATATTCACATCTCAAACGAATTATTTTCAGATCTGTTATTTTCTTCTGAATTCCCTGAGAACAGGCTGACATCAGGATGAGAAGGATCAAAGCTCCAAACCTGAGCCATTTCTTCATCTTAACCTCCCCTTAAAACATATTAATGATTTTTTATCTCATACGAGTTATACGTTATCAATCCATTTGCTAAATTTCCTACAGAAGCCAATAACCTTTCAGATGGAGATATAATGGGTCTTGATCTTCTCATTCAAGTTTTCTGTTCTTCATTCCGATTGGAGCGAAAATAAACCAGAGGATCATGCCGATAAACATCAACTGGGCATGACTCCCCCATGACAGATTCCCTAAAAACACAAAAATAGAAGGGACGATTGTCAGAGCTAAGCCAATCAGAGCAGTGATAAGAGCAACAGTGCGCATTTATCCTCCCTCAGGTAAAATCCTCTTCAGCTTTATTCTTTGTTCCACGGAACTGAGGAGAATATACAGGACCAGAGCAATAAAAAAGCCGGGCAAACCTTTAAAGAATATCTCAAGAGGAAGCAGGAAAGCGATGACAAGGGTTACCAGCCAGCTTATCCCCGCAGACCAGTTTATCCTCGCACCACTGAACTCAGCAAAATTTCTTTTAAGGCCCAGCTTGGGCAGGATCCAGAAATCCGCTAAGATGATCGCTCCCATCGGCATGAGGATCAATCCGTACAGGGCCACAAAATCAAGGAGCCTCATGACAAGAGCCGGAAAACAGGCCGCGATCGTTGTGCCTAGTCCTGCGGCTGCCGTGACTCTCCAGCGTTTCCAATTCGGAGAAGCCGCTTGAAGAGCGAGCCCGGCACGGTAAAGAGTTGGATTAGCGGTCGTCCAACCGGCAATCACCACACACACCGCTCCTGCTACTCCCGCTCCCATAAAAGCAATCGGTCCTGGAGCGACAGTCACATCCGCAGCCGCACAGAGGATGCCCGAACAAATCCAGGCCACATAATGCCCGAGGAACATGCCGAAGGCGCTTGTGAACCCATAAGTCCATTTTTTTGCATAACGGAAAATCGAGAGGTCAGCCATGCCGATGTGCATGGCCATGTTGCAGAACCATGCAAAAAACATCACATGCCAGAAGGTGAACTTCGACTGGCCTTCTACCGGAATCCCAGTCCAGATTTTCTCATTGGCTACGCTCCAGAAATCCCCAAGGGATGTCAGCCCCAGTTTAGGGAGCACGGCCAGGGCTGCGGCCACGAACACCAGAAACATCCATGGAGCACAGATTTTGGCGAAATTGGCGAACTTCTCGAATCCGAGAACGGCCAGGCTTGTCACCACGAATCCCACAAAAAAGACTACAACAATCCAAGTGATACTCGTGGGAAACATATCTTGAAGCCCGGGCATGGGCATGTTCAAAGGCAATCCGACAGCAGTGGCAGCCACAGAGATCATAGCCCCTGCGAGAAAGCAAAACATCAAAGCGTTGACGATGCTGTAGACAAAAGTCAGATACGGACCGCAGATCTTGCGAAGCATCCAGTAGAGTGTCAGCCTAGTTTTGACAGCAATCGGCGCACAGAGAAAAGCCCAGCTCAAAACAGCCAGAATGTTCCCGACAAGAAGTCCAAGGAAGAGGTCCGGCGCGGAGACACCCCGGGCCACGAACAGGGCTCCGATGACGAATTCCGTCCCAGCCACATGTTCACCGGCATACATGCCGATGAACTTGCTGAGACCCTGAAGCTTATTTTTGGATACAGGTTCCCGGTCGAACTCATAAAGTGCATCAAGCTTTTCTGCTATCGAAGCCTTTTCTGGAGAATGCATAATATATCTTTAAAGGTTGAGCCCGGGATGAATTGGGCATTATAGCCATGCACCAGGTCTACATTATTATCATTCGATTACTTTTGTAAAGCTCCCCACTCTCTCAAAGGTGTCAAGACTCATTTAATTTATTGACATTGATTATTATTTAAAGTATCAATGATGTAAATCTTTCTATTCGTGAATTTACATAATTATTAGTATTGGACGATGTCCAACAAAAACACTATCAGGGGGAAATGACCATGAAATTCAGAACTAAGAC
>DAOVAM010000009.1 GCA_030671065.1 Candidatus Aminicenantota bacterium | reverse complement strand
CAGGACGTCAGTGAAATTCGGTCAGGAGATACAGTCGAAGCCATCCTGGAAAGGAGCGATTCAAAAGAAGGATACCTGATCCTCTCCCACAAAAAAGCTGTGGCCTTTAACGCTCTCAATGACCTGGAAAAAGCTTTTCACAATAATACCTGGGTAACGGGAAAGATCATTGAGAAAATAAAAAGTGGATACACTGTTAACACGGGAATCAAGACCTTCCTTCCTGATTCCCATGCTGATACAAGGACAGTCAAAGAACCAAAAGAACTTATAGGAAACTCATATAAATTTAAAGTCATAAAATTTGATAAAAAAAGCGAAAATGCCGTCCTTTCCCGAAAGCTTTTCCTCCAGGATGATAGGGAAAAAAGAAGAAGGCGGGTTTTCAGCCAGCTCAGTCAAGGGCAAAAGACCAAGGGAAAGGTCAAGTCTCTGACAAACTTCGGAGCATTCATCGATCTGGGAGGAGTGGAAGGGCTCCTCCATGTCTCTGATATATCCTGGGGAA
This sequence comes from Candidatus Aminicenantota bacterium, assembly GCA_030671065.1. Taxonomy (GTDB): domain Bacteria; phylum Acidobacteriota; class Aminicenantia; order Aminicenantales; family Aminicenantaceae; genus SOIA01. The sequence goes on along the minus strand of DAOVAM010000009.1, from coordinate 24,415 downwards.
AAATCCCTCATCCCTCAGAAATCTTCCAAACAGGACAGGAAGTGGAAGTTGTGGTTCTCGATTTAAATGAAAGCGAGAATAAAATCTCACTCGGGCACAAACAGCTGACTCCTGATCCGTGGGAAAGCGTGGAAAATAAATACGAAGCTGGACAAAAAATCAAAGGGAGAGTTGTCAGCCTGGTGGATTTTGGAGCCTTTGTTGAACTGGAAAAAGGAGTGGAAGGATTAGTTCACATCTCAGATTTAACCTGGTCGCGAAAAACTGTTCATCCCAAAAATATCCTCACGCCTGGAGAGGAAGTTACAGTTACCATTCTGGACATCAATTCTTCTTCCAAAAGGATTTCATTAGGCCTTAAACAGACTATGCCTCATCCTCTGGAGGTACTGAAACAGAAATTCAGCCCTGGTTCAAGGATCAGGGGCACCATAACAAGTATCACTGATTTTGGTGCGTTCATGGAAGTGGAGAAAGGGGTCGAGGGGCTTATCCATATTTCAGATATTTCTTGGAAAAAAATTAAGCATCCCAAAGAACTGTTAAAAGTTGGCGAGGAAACGGATGCTATCATCCTCAACATCGATGTAGAAAAACAGAAACTTTCCCTCGGTATAAAACAGCTTGAAGGCGATATCTGGGAGGATTTTTTCAATCGACAAAAAATTGGAGACATCGTCAAAACAAAGATCGTTCGCCTTACTGATTTTGGTGTTTTTGTGGAAATCACACCGGGAATAGAAGGAATTGTTTTCCTTTCCGAGCTGGATGAAAAAAAGATAGAAAATCCAAAGGAGGTTTTTTCTGTCGGAGAGGAACACAATGCGAAAATCATAAAAATGAATCCACAGGAGAAAAAATTATCACTCAGTTTCCGGCTCGCTCAATTGGAGCTTCAGAAATTAGAGTATCAGAAATATGCGCAAAGCCAAGACGATAAGTTAACTTTTGGTGATCTTTTGAGAGACCAATTGAAAAAAATACAGCCGCCTCAAAAGGCCAAAAAAAAAGGAGGAAAAAGATGATAAAAGCTGACTTAATCAACAAAATTGCGAAAGAAATGAGCATATCAAAACAAGAAGCAGAAACGGGTGTTAATCTTTTTTTTCAAACAATCAAAGAAGCCATACTGAGAGGCGAAGAAATAGAGCTCAGAGGTTTTGGAAGCTTCCGCTTCCGTCACCGAAACTCCAGGTCTGGCAGAAACCCCCGCACAGGAGAGCCTGTGCATGTTCCTCCTAAAAAAGTACTCTACTTTAAGCCGAGTAAAATCTTAAAGAACATGATCAATAAATAATAATGGAATACATCTTTGCTCCATGGAGAAAAGAGTACGTGAGAAAAGTATCCAAAATGAGTGAGTGCATCTTCTGTCGCGCCCTGAAAATGAAGAATGACAGGAATGCTTTCATTCTCTTCAAGGGCAAAGATAACTTCATCGTGCTGAACAAATATCCCTACACTCCGGGACATCTTATGATTGCTCCCTACAAACACCTGTCTTCGTTCGAGCGAGCGAATAAAGAATCAAGCAACGAGATGGCAGAGCTCCTCAAACTGAGCTTGAGGATTCTGAAAAAGAAATTCCAGCCACACGGTTTTAACACCGGCATGAACTTAGGACACAGTGCTGGAGCCGGTGTCGCTGACCATTTTCATCTCCATGTGATACCGCGCTGGACTGGAGATTCAAATTTCATGCCACTCGTGGGTAAGACTAAAGTGGTTATAGAAGATCTCGAAACAACATATTCCCAGCTCTTCCCCTTTTTCCAGAGAGCAAAATTGATCCCATCACGAACGGAAAGCTGAGAATCTCATTTTTATGACTGGAGACGTTCACATTCTTCTTAAAAGAAAATATGGTTAACAATGGACTTTGAACTCACTCACGAACAAAAGTTACTCCAGGAAATGGTCAGAGATTTTTCTCAAAAAGAGATAGCTCCCCGAATCAAAACCCTTGAGGAAAGAAAAGAATTTCCCAAGGAAATAATGATGAAACTCGGAGAGCTCGGACTCCTGGGCATGACTGTTCCCTCTGAATACGGAGGTTCTCTAACCGATTATCTCTCTTTTGCTCTCGCTCTGGAAGAAATCAGCAAAGTTGCTCCATCTGTATCAGTCATTGTCAGTGTTCACTGTGCGCTCTTCTGCAACACTATTCTGGAATTTGGAAACGAGGTGCTGAAAAAAAAATATCTTCCCAGGGCCGCCAAAGGGGAAATAATCGGCGCTTTCTCTCTCACCGAACCAGGAGCCGGTTCAGATGCGACAAACCTAAAAACAAAAGCTGTGAAGGACGGTGACTATTATCTATTAAGCGGAACAAAAGCATGGGTGACCACCGGAAACGATGCCGAAGCTGCAATCGTCTTTACTTCAGCGGGCATCGAATCTGAAACGAACAAATTGAGCGCTTTCATCGTGGAGAATGACTTTTCGGGATATAAAGTCTCCAGGATCGAAGAAAAAATGGGTCTGCATTCCTCTTTAACTGCAGAAATAGTCCTGGAGGACTGCCGAGTACCTGCAGAAAACCTTTTAGGAGAAGAAGGAAAAGGCGCTTCTATCGCCTTCAGCAGCCTTGATGGGTCAAGGATCGGAATCGCAGCCCAATCTGTAGGCCTCGCTGAGCGGGCTCTCCAAGAAGCAGCCCAATACGCCAAGCAAAGGGACGCCTTCGGGAAAAAAATCTCTGAATTTCAGGCCATTCAATTCATGATTGCCGATATTTCGACACTCATCGAAGCTGCACGGCTGCTCACCTACAAGGCTGCAGATTTAAAGGACAAGGGAAAACCATTCACAAAAGAAGCGGCCATGGCTAAGCTTTTCTCTTCTGAAGCAGCCAATAAGATTGCCTATCAGGCTCTTCAAATTCACGGCGGTTACGGCTACTCTAAAGAATTTTTTATCGAGCAGCTCTACAGAGACGCCAGAGTTTTTTCTATTTATGAGGGAACTTCTGAAATACAGCGCCTGATCATATCGAGATATCTTTTGAAAGAAAGTTAAACAGATGAATGTTCATCAGTATTGAGGTGATAACATGCTCAAAGCAATGCGAAAAAACGTCAAATCCTTAGCTCCTGCTTTATGGTTGGTGATTATTGCTTTTATCATCACCATATTTGCTGTTTGGGGCGGAGCCGGACGACTGGGCCAGGCCAGAACGAAAAACACCATCGCCATAGTGAAAAATGAAAAAATATCTGCTGATTTTTATTACCAGAATCTCAGACAACGGCTTGAAGTGTTGAGAAATGAGTTTAAAGATATCAATTCAAATCTGATTCAGCAGCTCAATATTCCTCAGCAGGTTCTCGAACAAATCATCCAGCAAAGCATCTTGCTTCAAAAGGCTAAAGAACTGGGGATAGAAGCATCTCTCGAGGAAATCAGTAAAGAGATAAAGAGCTACCCTGTCTTTCAAAGAGAAGGGAAATTTGTCGGTTTTGAAGAGTATGAAAAAATTCTGAATTGGAACAGGATGCCCATTTCAGAATTTGAAGATGGTATTAAAAAAGATATTGTCATTAATAAAGTGATCAAAATCCTCACAGCAGGAATCGCCATTACGGCAGAGGAACTCTGGGAAAGCTACAAGAACAAGAATGAATCCGCCAAGATGGAATATGTTATCGCTGAGACGGATAAAATGGAACTGGATGGAGAGCCTTCTTCAGGCGAAGCTCAAGAATACTTTGAGGGAAACAAAGAGAAATACACACTCCCTGAGAGAAGAAAAGCCTCGATTGTTTTTTTCACGACAGAAGATTTAAAAAACGAAATCGAGCTCAGTGACTCTGAAATCGAAAAATACTATGAGGAGAACGAATCACAGTTCAAAGACCCGGAAACAACACAGATCAGCAGAATCTATCTTCCTTATGAAGAAAAGGAAAGGGAACTCATCGAAGCAGAGGGCAGAAACATCCTTGAACAGATCACCAGCAGCCAAGATTTCGGTGAACTCGCAAAGCAACACTCCAAGGATCAAAAAGCAGAGGATGGAGGAAACTGGGGCCTGTATGAATGGAGAACTCTCTCCATTCAGGAACAGGAAGAAATCGAAAGACTATCTGAAGATGAACATTCCGATCTCATAGAATTAGAGGAGGGAATATCCATCCTTAAAGTCACAGAGAAAAAGCCTTCCCGAACAAGGCCACTCGTGGAAGTCAAAAGCAGGATCCAAGATATCCTAAAAGACCAGAAAGCTCGGGAACAGGCTGAGGAGAGAATCTCTCAATTGGAGAAAAGCGCGAGAAAACAGAAAAGCCTGACTGCAACTGCCCAGACCAGGGGGCTAGGAATCATCGATACCGGCTTCCTTAAAGAAGGGGAACCGATTGAAGACATAGATCCATCGGGGACTATAAGCAGCACACTTTTCCAGCTCCAGGAAAAGGATATTTCTTCTCCCATTCCCACATATAAAGGAATTGGAATGGTTCAGCTTGAACAGATTGAACTTCCCCGCCCAGCACAGTTTGAAGAAGTGGAAAAAGAAGTCATACAGGAACTCACAGCTGTTAGAAAAAAAGAGCAGGCTGCTGAAACACTGCAGAAAATCAAACAGGAACTCAACAGACAGAACCTTGAGGATCTCGCAAGAAAATACGGAATAGAATACAAGACCGGCGACGAACACAAACGGAATCAGTACCTCAGCATTGTTGGAGAGAACTCTGAGATCGATTTACTCGCTTTTTCACTTCCATTAGAGGAATCCAGTGACCTCATCCAGTATAAGGGTGGCTATGCATTGATAAGAGTGCTGGATCGAAAAGAAGTCACTCGGGATGATTTGGAAAAAGATAAGGAAGCGGAAAAACAGAGCTTGCTCGAGGCAAAGAAGAATAAATTCTTCTTGTCTTATATGGCAAAATTAAGAGAAGAATACAACGTCAGAATAATATACGATCTTTTCCTGAAGATCAGCTCGGACGTCCTTTCCCAATACGAAGGTGAAAAATAATCAAGTGGAGTCGGCGGAGACTTCTCAATCATGAACAAGATATAAATCACCATAAATATCTTCTAACCATCTCTGATTATTTAGCCTTTTACCAAAGTGACATAATGAAGGATAAAAATCACTCGAAGGTGCAGAGAAATGTCTCCGCTCTAGTTCAGATTTTTAACGCCATTCCCTCATTGATCTTCTCGGCGTCTGTGGAACTCACTACGCTCAAACAGTCCTCGCCGCACCACTTTGTGACGTTCCCTCGAAGAACAATGAGTGAAGGCTAAATCTTCAATGCAGCCCCGACATTTCTCTGCACCTTCTATTCATCTTTATGTTATGTCACTTTGGTATATCATCGATTATTTATTTCAATTGAGGATAGATTTTAACCTATTATGAAAAATGAGGTGAAAGAATGAAGATGACTAAACTTCTCAAAGCCGCAGAGAAAGCTGTCAAGCAATCACTCCGCCTCCGCAAAGGAGAAAAATTCCTTTTGGTCACGGATAAAGAAAAAATGGAAATCGCAGAGGCCTTTGCTTACTGGGCAAAAAAAATCGGAGCAGAGACAACCACATATCTCATGACAGATACTCTCCGACCGATCACTCAACCGACCCGCCTCTTCATCGAGATGGCAACAAAAGCGACTGCGATCGCGTATATGCTTGATGCACGGATCGAAGAAAAGCCCTTTAGAGGATACATGGTTAAAACCGGAATGGAACACAGTCGGATATGCATGATGCCAGGGCTGACTAAAAACATGATGGAGCGCCTTGTGAACATCGATTTTAAAGAAATGGATACATTCACTCAAAAAGTCATAAAGGCATTAAAGGACACAGATGACGTCCTCGTAGAAAATCCGGAAGGAACTCGAATCCAATTCAGCGTAAAAGGAAGAAAATGGGCGAACGACAATGGTGACATCAGTCGAAAAGGGATGCATGGAAACCTCCCTGCGGGCGAGTGTTTCACTGCCCCGGTAGAAGAAAGTTTTTCAGGAAAGCTGGTCGTCAGTCTCATCGATGACAAGCTGGGGCGTGGAGTTATGGAATTTGAAAAAGGCCGGTTAGTTGGTTTCAGCGGAAAGGGAATCGCTGCTGTCATTCAAAATATTGGCAAGGATGAAACTGGAAGAATCATTGGTGAGTTTGGCATCGGAACAAACAGAAAAGCCCGCATCACAGCAAACATGCTGGAGGCGGAAAAAGCCTTCGGGACGGCCCACTTCGCCATTGGCGACTCCTACGGTATGGGAAAAAACAGCAGCCAGCATCATTATGATGCACTGGTTGACAAAATCTCAATCCGAGCTAAAGGAAAAATAATCGTCAAAGACGGAAAGTTTCTTCTTTGATAAATTTATGAAAGTCTGCTCTTCATGCTAAAGAGAGGGAGTGTAAAAGAGGGAGGATTCTCTCACCACTTGAGAATATCAAACAGGAGGCTTTTCACGTTTTCCTCAAGAGCTTCTCTGAATCTTTCCACGCTATCCGTAAATCCATCCCCCAAGTAATCCGTGATATACATCGGTTCTCCGACATTGATCTTGATTTTTGTCGGAACCAAGAACGGAACCTGCGTGCCAAACATGGCCACAGGAGTGACAGGGATAGAAATTCCCTCATATTCATGCAGGTTATAAGTGAGGATGGACGTTCCTCTCTTGAAAGTGTGCACATAAGGATTCGGTTCTTTTTTCATCACCCGGCCCCATCCTTGAAGGGCAATAATCGCCCTTCCTTTTTTCAGGTACTCATGACAATGCTCCATGGCCGTCCTCGTTTTCTGCTCCATATCCACAGGAATAGCTCCCGCTTTCTTTATCGTCTGGGCAAAATAAGAAGTAAAAAGGGATTTTAACGGGCTGAAGATCAAGTCCAGGAAAAGCCCGAAGTCTTTCAAATGTCTCTTAAAGTGTTTTCTGATAAGACGGTTTAAATCATGCTTATCAAAAACCAGTTTATTGGATGTCCAAAATATCTGTCTCGGAACGACTTTGAACAGAGTCGCCGCATCTTTAAATGTCCCGATATGATTCCCAATGATGATATTCGGACCTTTCTTTACAAAATTCTCCTTTCCTTTTATCACGATTTTTTTTCCGATCAACGCCATACTGCTGAAACGTTGAATAACCGGCTCTAACCGTTTCAGCTCTTCCTCGATGGTCATTATTCTTGCGATCCTTTTATTTTTTCGTTTACCTATTTTAAGAAAATTTGAAAAAAAATTCAAAGACAAAATGGAAATATATAGGGACGGAAATATATGGGAACGTCCCCCCTATTGAAAATATAAAAATTCCATGATAACTTAGCCAGTAAAAATCATGTTGCGTCTTTTTCAGGAAGTCTTGATGTGGAGGATAAGATGTTGACACTCATCAGACAAGGCACAGTCTTCGCACCAGATCCTCTGGATAAAAAAGACGTTCTGATCTCAGATGACAAAATCGCTGCAGTATGTGAACCAGGTCAAATCGATATCAAGGGAATAGATATCAAAACCATCGACGCTTCAGACAAAATTATTACTCCGGGCTTGATTGACAGCCACGTCCATATACTCGGAGGCGGCGGAGAGGGCGGGCCCGCAACAAGGGCTCCCGAAATAACCGTAGAGGACATCATTGAGTGCGGAGTCACTACCGTAATAGGATGCCTTGGAACTGACGGGACAACGCGCCACATGGAGTCTCTCCTGGCCAAGGCGAGGGGCCTTGAGGAGGAAGGAATCACGACTTTCATATTCTCCGGTTCCTACCAAATTCCTCCTCCTACCCTAACAGGCAGCATCCGTTCCGATTTGATTCTCATCGATAAGGTCATCGGGGCTGGAGAAATCGCTATCTCCGACCACCGTTCATCCCAACCCACGTATGAGGAATTCGCACGCCTGGCCGCAGACTGTCGCGTCGGAGGAATGCTCGGAGGAAAAGCTGGCATCCTCCACCTTCATCTGGGTGATGGACCGCGTAAACTGGAAATGCTCTTCAGGTTGATCAAGGAGACAGAAATTCCTGTAACACAGTTGATCCCGACCCATGTCAATCGAAACAAATCACTCTTTGATGACGCTATTCAATTTATTCAGTCTGGGGGATTCGTCGATATTACCGCAGGAAATGATCCTGCAGCAGGAGAAAATAACGGAGTGAGCATCAAATCTGCCATCCAAACCTGCCTTGAACAAAAAGCTTCCCTCAGTCAGGTAACGATTAGCTCGGACGGTAACGGAAGCATGCCTGTCTTCGATGAAAAAGGAAATCTGCATGGGTTGACAATAGCCACCCAGAAAAGTCTTTTGAAAAATATCCGTTACTTGGTGCAAAAAAATGTCCTCAAACTGCACGATGCGATTAAACCGCTCACTATTAATCCCGCCATTTTTTACAAGCTTCATCAGAAGGGAGAAATCAAAGTCAATAAAGATGCTGATTTAATCCTGCTCGACACAGATTTGAATATAACGGATTCCTTTGCGCGAGGAAGACAGATGATGTCCGACAAGAAACTCCTCGCCAAGGGGACATTTTCATTAAAATAATTTATGACTTCATACTCAATCTCACATAAAATCTGGGAAGAGAGAGGAAAATGGGAAAAGAAATAAAAAACCAAACACAAAAATCCAAGGAACCCAATCTTGCCATCGCTCTGCTCCCGTTGATCGCCATGGGGATTCTTCTCGGAGTTGGCTACGGAGTATACAAAATTGCAGCCCAGGTTCTCCTTGTGGCCGCAGCCTTTATTACAGGCATCCTCGGCCTCATCCTCCGTTTCAAATGGAAAGAAATGGAAGAGGGCATCGTGAACAGCATCCATAAAGCGATGCCGGCTATTCTGATCATGCTCAGTGTGGGCATTCTCATCGGATCCTGGATCGCCTGCGGAACCATTCCCATGGTCATCTACTACGGCTTAAAACTCATATCGCCTCAATATTTCCTGGTGACAGCCTGCTTTGTCTGCTCGCTCACCTCTTTGGCCACGGGAACTTCCTGGGGCACAATAGGCACTCTAGGAGTGGCTTTCATGGGCATTGCCATGGGTTTGGGAATCCCTCTCGGTCCGGCGGCCGGGGCCATAGTGGCCGGTGCATACTTCGGAGACAAAATGTCTCCTTTCTCGGACGTGACCAATCTTGCTCCTGTTGCCGCGGGGTCAAACCTCTTTGACCATATCAAGCACATGCTCTGGTCAGCGACTCCAGCCTGGCTCATAGGCCTTGTGATCTATTTCTTTGTCGGGCTGAGGTACGGGGGAGAAAAAGTAGAATCCGAGACCATGACTCTCATCACCCAAACATTGAAGAACAACTTCAGTTTCAATGTCCTCCTGCTCCTGCCCATGGCCATTGTTTTCTACTTCGCCTTCACCAAAAAACCGACCATTCCGGGAATGCTTATCTCTTCGTTTGTAGCCGGAATTTTGGCCGTTATCTTCCAGAAAGCTTCGATCACGGATATCGCAACAGCCATGAACACCGGATATCAAGCACAGACTGGCGTGGCAGAAGTGGACGAGCTGATCTCCCGGGGAGGCCTGATGAGTATGATGGAAACACAACTCATAGCTTTCACCGCCTTCAGCTTCGGGGGAATCATGCAGCGCACCGGGCTTCTCTCAGTCATTCTGAACCGGGTGATGAAATTCGCGAATAAAATATGGAGCATCGTGCTGACAACCATTATATCCTCAATCGTCACAGCCATGATGACTGCAAGCTCTTACCTGTCCATGATCATCCCCGGAGAGCTTCTCTCGCCGATTTACAAGAAAAAAGGTCTTGCAGCCAAAAATTTATCCCGGATTATAGAGGAAAGCGGCGCCATCATCGTCCCTCTCATACCCTGGAGCATGGCAGGCGCTTTTATCACAGGGACCATCGGAGTTTCCCCCGCCACATATCTCCCATGGGCCATAATGAACTACACAGCTGTCATTATTCTGGCTTTGTATGGTTTTACGGGATTTACAATGGCTCCGAAAATCAGGGAGGACGAAACCCAGATCGGGAGTTAGAGGAGGGCTCCTTCTTCGGGCTTCATGAAAGAATGGCAGAGCTTTATTCTTTCTGCCCAACCTTTGTCAGGGCTTTTTTGAATCCTTCCTCAACTTCTTCTTTTTTCTTTTTTTCCAGCTCCGCAGTCGCTTCAAATTTACGGTCGAATTCACCCTTTCTCTTTTTCTCTTTCAAGAGCAGGTCATCCAAGGATTTTTTCTTCTTTCCAGCTCCTTTTTTGGATTGAATCACTTCCTGAGAGACCGAATCTATCCAGAGGAGAGACTGACAACAGGGACAGAGAATTTGAAAGACCTCTTCTTCTTTCTTTGTTTTCTCCATTTAAGAGAAATTTACCAAAAAAAATGTGCCCAGACAAGCGAATAGTTGATCGGGAACGTCCCCATATTCCACAGAGTGTCCCCTCAGGGAACGTCCCCATATTTCCCATGTTCCTCAGTCCTCAGACGGACGGCCCTGCTCTCCTTGATAACAGTAATTTTGTGTTTCTTCATAAGCTTAAAAAGTCCTTGCCTGCTCAGGCCAACTTCTTCAGCCGTTCTGACCCTATTAAAATTCCACCGCACGAGAGCTTGATATAAAAATCTTTTTTCGAATTCGGCTCTTGCTCGAAAAAAATTATACGAAGAGTCTGAAGATCTTTCTGCCTGAGGATTGATCTTGGGAGAAAGATATTCTTCTTTAATGAGGTTACCATCTCCGGCAAACACCAAACATCTCTGGATTTCATTCTGAAGCTCTCTCACATTCCCCGGCCAAGAATAATGGATCAACAGTTCGAGTGCGCGGGGTGAAAAAAAGACCAGCGGACGTTTCATCTCAAGACAGTAAATCTCCAAAAAATGATTCAAAAGAAAAGGAAGGTCCTCCCTTCTTTCCCTTAAGGGAGGAAGTTCAATCGTTATGATCTTAAGGCGGTAATATAAATCTTCACGGAAATTGCCACACTCGACCTCCCTTTCAATATTCTTGTTCGTTGCGCTCATAAATCTGCCATTAACAGAGTGTGGCATATTTTCACCGATTCTTCTGATTTCTTTCTCCTGGAGAAGACGGAGAAGTTTAGCCTGCAGGTTTAGAGGAAGGTCGCAAATTTCATCCAGAAAGAATGTCCCCCCATTGGCTTCCTCGATCAATCCCAGCTTGCTCTTCATTGCCCCAGTGAAAGCTCCTTTCACGAATCCGAACAGCTCGCTTTCCAGAAGATGCTCAGGTATGGCTCCACAATTCACAGCAACAAACTTCCCCTTCTTTCTTGTTCCGCTCGTGTGGATTGTCCGCGCGACAAGTTCTTTTCCCGTTCCGCTCTCACCGCAGATGAAGACCGGGATATCACTGTCTTTGACTCTGTCAATCAAGGTGAGAATTCCCTTGAACGCTTCGCTCTTCCCGCTCTTGAGTGACTCTGAAATTCTGACTTCCTTCTGCCTTGTTTTTTCGAATTCTTGTCTGTTCTTGAGAATCCAGCGGATCGGCATCGACAGTACAATCAACAGTTCCAGATCATCCTGAGTAAAGACTCCTGATGGTTCCATTCTTTCCAGATACAAGATTCCAGCGGGTATCTCCTCAATAACCAGAGGGAGGCAGATGATGCTCTTTTGTCGACACTCAAAATCTCCATCTCGAACAGACTCATGAGAGTCACAGGTGATGATCGGTTGTTTATTATCGAGGGCTTTTTCGATCAATTCCTGATTGACACTCCCTTTTTCTGAATGACCATTCTCACGGACTTCCTGGAAAATCACCTGTTTCTTCTCATCCACCAAAAAAACACCAGCCCGGGTGGAGGGAATTTCTTTTATTATTAAATCCAATAACGCAACAAGAAAGGAATAATTCAAAGACAAGATTCTACTTCCTTCAGATGATGGAGGTATTTCTTTAAGGCCAAGAGTGAAATTTTGCAGCACTTTTTTCAGTACAAATAACGCTTCCTTTTGAGTATTTTTCTCATCTAGTTATTTTCCCCTTCCAACAATTTTCATCCCAATCCTCTTCCCACATAGAACTATCGACTGCTCATCGTTATGGCTGACTCAGAGGAGAAACAGAAAATAAATCAGGAATACAGATCGGATACGCACAAAGATGGGAATTTTATTTATGGATCTTCTACAGAAAAGATTTAGGTCTAATCAAATCAACAGTAGAAGGATTTTACTTCAGGCTTTTTTTCAATACTTTTGTTTTTTTCTTCACGTCTCTATATTTAGGATCAAACTCTTTGATCTCATCAAAAAGAGCCAATGCTTTCTCTCCTTCATCCGCCTCCTCGTAGAGTGAAGCCAATTCATAACTCAACGCTAAAAATTGATCAGTTCCCTCCTGTGTCAAGTCCCTCGCCTTTTCCAACCACTTCACAGCTTCTAAAAATTCATTTTTCTGCCTGTAGCACTGACTGAGAGCATGGAAGCATTCTTCGCTTAAACTTTTGTCCCTGGATGCCAATTTAAGCTTCTCTATGGCCTGATCAAATAAACCCTTCTCAAGGAAAGAAATTCCTGAGTGAAAGAGATCTTTATGATCCCCTTTCTTCACATCTTCTTCCGTATCTTTCCTTTTCTCCTCCTCCTTTTTCTTCGGAGGCTCTGACTTTTCGACTTTTTCTTCCGGGCCCTTTTCTGGCTCGGTGATTTTCTCCGCAGGAACAGGTTTTTCTATTTTTTCTTCCTTTGCTTCTACCTTTTCTTCTTCCTTCACTTCTTCTACTGCCTCTTCTTTTTCTTCTCTTTTCTCTTCTTCTACTCCTTCTTCAGATGATTCTGTATGGTCAAATAACTCGCTTTCTCTTTCAGATACTTCGGTAACCCGCCTGAGGATATCTTCAACATTGTCCTGAGCAGAGACTTTGCCGAGAGCTGAAAGTTTCTCCTCAACGTTGGAATTATTCGGAAATTGTATCCGCAGGTTTTCAAGAATCCTCTTGGCATTTCTTATTAAACCCTGGTTAAGGTACAAATCCGCTTGGGCTAAATTCATCTCCAGCATTTCTTGGGACCCTTCTTCAGGTTCTGCGGGTTCTACCTCTTTCTCTTCCTTAATAATATCCTCTAACTCTTCTATTTCCGCAGTAGAGACTCTCGTTATCTTTTCCGCCTCTAAAGCCTCGTCTATTTTTTTACGTTCTTCTTCGGCAGATCTCTGTGCCTCCTCTTCGGCTTTCCTACGAGCCTCCTCCTCAGCTGCTTTTCGCATTTCTTCTTCAGCGGCCCGTCTTGCCCCATCTTCAGCTCGTATCCTCCCCTCCTCCGCTCTCTTCTTCTCTTCCTCTGCTCTCTGTGCCCCCTCTTCAGCTCGTTTCTTCTCCTCCTCGGCTTTCCGAGCTTCTTCCTCAAGTCGTATCCGCTCTTCCTCTGCTTTCCTCACTCCTTCTTCAGCCCGCATTCGCTCTTCTTCGGCTTTTTTTCGCTCTTCTTCGGCTTTCCTCACTCCTTCTTCAGCCCGCATTCGCTCTTCTTCGGCTTTCCTCTTTAGTTCTTCTGCGAGCTTGGCTTCCTCCTCGGCTTTCATTCTCGCTTCCTCTTCGCCCAATTTCTTTTCCTCTTCTCCAGCTGCTTTTCTCGCTTCCTCTTCAGCGCGTTTGGCCTCTTCTTCTGCAAGCCTAGCCTCCTCCTCCGCTTTCCTCCGCATTTCTTCCTCAGCTATTCTTCTGGCCTCCTCTTCTTCGGCTTTTCTCGCTTCCTCTTCGGCAAGCATCCGTTCTTCTTCGGCTTTGCTCTTTTGTTCTTCTGCGAGCTTGGCTTCCTCCTCGGCTTTCCTCTTCTCTTCTTCGGCCCTCATCTGTTCAACATCAGCGTGTTTTGCTTCTTCCTCAGCTCGTTTCTTTTCCTCCTCGGCCTTCTGCACTTCTTCTTCGGCTTTAATTCTCTCTTCCTCGGCAAGCTCTATTTCTTTGGCTGCTTCCGGAATCTCAGCACCTTTTTTGATCTCCTTGTATTGGCTCTCTAACTCCTTGTCCTCAGGACAGAGACTGACAAGTTCGCCTAATATAGATACATACTCTTCTCTCTTATTTTCCTTCCTGTATTCCTCCAGAAGAACATGGTAAACAATCTCCAGGTTCTTTTTTTGGTCAGCTGCTTCATAGATAGAAGCCAGCGCCCTTAACGTAGGAAGATGTGCTTTCTTTGCGGAAAGAATGAGTCCAAGAAGTCCGATCGCCTTCTCTGCTTTCTGTTTTTTCACAAGAGTTTCAACAAGAGGTTCATAAAGTTCAAAGGCTTTATCAAGATTGTTCTGATAAATACTGATTCTCCCTAATTTCACTCTTGCTTCGACATCCTTTAGCCTCAAAGAGACGACCTGAGTGAATACATTTTCGGCCTTTTCAAAATCCTTTTCCTCAAAATACAAGCCCCCCAATAGCCTGAGAGCATTCACATCGTCTTTGTTCTTTTTCAGGACATTTTCGATGAGCTTTCGGGCTTCCTTATTTTTGTTCTCCTTTTTAAGAAGCTTTACCAAATTCGTAAAAGTCCTCGAATGGTCTTCTTTGAGATTTCCTGCTTTTTTGAGTGCTTCATGAGCCTCTTTTAGCGCATTATTGTGAATCCTAAACTCTGCCACATCATTGTAGCTGTCCACTGCCTTATCAGTCTCACCTTTCCGAGTATAAAGCTCCGCAAGAGCAGTTCGCGCCTGAATATCTCTCTTATCCAATTTTAAAAGCTTTTCATACACAAAGATGGCCTCTTGTGTGCGCTGGTTCTGAATCAAGCCCCTGCCAATCTTCGAATATTCTGCTTTGGCTTCAGAGAGAAATCCCTGAGCACAATAGAGATCAGCCAATTTCATCGTAGATTCGATGTTTCCGGGATTCAGCTTATTGATCTTCTTATAAACTGCCATAGACTGAGAATATGAACCCCGTTCCTCATAGTGACTGGCAATTTTATACAATTCCTCAATCGCTCTGTCTTTTTGATTTAATTTTAAAAAGATGTCGCTGACGAGACTTCTGGTATTAACATCCTGAGGATCGAGAGCTAAAAGCTTCTTGTACTCCCGAATGGCTTCCTGGAGTTTGCCCTTCTTTACACTTCTCTCTGCTTGCTCCAGAAACTTGGATCTCTCTCTTTCCGTCCCCATCTTATTCGCACCTAAGATTGAAGGAGGACCGGTGTAAAGGCGTTGGCCCCTTTCCTCTTAAAGCTCTGAAATGCTCTTTTGTGCCGTATCCTTTGTTCTTGGACAGAGAATATCCTTCATAGACCCTATCCAAAAGTATCATCATCTCATCTCTCAGGACCTTAGCAACAATAGACGCAGCGGCGATCGAAATGCTCTTTCTGTCACCTTTAGGAACACTAATCTGAGGATAATTTACATCATTTAAACTGAATCCGTCAACCAAGATATAATCAGGAGCACAAGATAGGTTTTCCACAGCTCTTTTCATAGCATTTAATGAAGCCCAATAAATATTTTCTTGATCAATCTCAAAATTCGAGGAGAGACCGACGCCAACAGAAAAGGCATGAACTAAAATCTCTTTAGCCAATCGCCTCCTTTTTGGAGGAGAGATGACCTTGGAATCATCAATCTCACTCACCCAACCTGATAACTTCCGTTTTATAAGAGTTTGAGGAAGAATGACCGCAGCCGAGACGACAGGTCCAAAAAGGGCTCCTCGACCCACTTCATCAACACCTGCTATGAGCTTAAATCCCTTACTCACAATCTTCCTTTCAATCTGAAAATCTGCCATTTCAAACTTCATCCGAGAAGCTGTTCCCCAGCCGAGGAACCGCTGTAGAAAAAAAATGCCCCACTTTTCGACGATTATAAAGACTCGCTCTTTCTCTAGATACTGTGGAAGAGACCTTCTTTTCCCTTTAAAAGAACGAATGAAAAAGTCTCATTCGCTCTGAAAGATTCAGACAATTAAAATGTATTTCACAAATAAATCTATCTTTTTTCCTTCAGTTTGGCCGCTTTTCCTTTGAGCTCACGCAAATAGTATAATTTGGCTCTTCTGACTTTCCCCTGTCTTACGACATCGATCTTTTTGATCATTTTTGAATGAAGAGGGAATATTCTCTCCACTCCTATGCCAAAAGAAACCTTTCGGACCGTGAATGATGCTCCAAGGCCAGAACCTCTTTTTGCGATCACATCTCCTTGAAAAACCTGAATTCTCTCTTTTCCCCCTTCTTTGATGATCACATGGATCTTCACCGTATTTCCCACTTTAAAAGAATCTTTGTCCTTTGTCGCTTGTTTGTTATCCACAAAATCAATCAGGTTCATCTTTTTTTCCTTTCCTTTCTGTTTTTATATCATTCAAAATCTTTTTTTCTTCTTGAGACAATGTCCGGCTCTCGAGAAGATCAGGTCTCGAAAGCCATGTTTTTTCCAGTGATTTTCTCCGTCGCCAAAAGTCAATCTTGCTGTGATCTCCGGAGAAAAGGACTTCGGGAACCTTCATTCCTCTAAATTCGCGAGGCCGAGTATACTGAGGAAACTCCAACACTCCGGTAAAAAAAGAATCATTTTTAACCGAATCTTCTTTTCCAACAACTCGAGGGACAAACCTCGAAACTGCGTCAATCACAACAAAGGCCGCAGGTTCCCCTCCAGTGAGAATATAGTCACCGATGGAAATCTCGTCTGTTATCAGATTCTGAATCACTCGTTCGTCGACTCCTTCATAACGGCCACAAATAAGGATGATTTGGTTATGCTTAGCCAGCTCCTCCGCGTACCGAAAATCGAGCTTTTTTCCTTGCGGAGAAAGAAGAAACGCGGGAGTCTTCTCGCAACGCCTTATTTCCTCCATAGCAGCAAATATCGGTTCAGGCTTTAAAACCATCCCCTGACCACCTCCAAAGGGACGGTCATCGACTTGTTTATGTCGATCATGAGAAAACGCTCTCAGATCGTGAACATGAACTTCTATTATTCCCTTCTCCAGGGCTTTTTTTACAACTCCTCCTGAAAAAACACTACTGAATATCTCGGGGAATATAGTGATTATATCAAATCTCATTCAACTCTAAAAGCCCTTCAGGAGGATCGATGCGGATCCTCTTCCGCTTTAAATCCACTTCACAGCAAACCGAATGTGTAAAGGGCACAAGAAACTCTTTTTTCCCTTTCGTAACAACCAGAAGATTATTATCCTTAATCCACATCAAATCAGTCACGGTTCCGATTTCTTCTCTGTCCTTGGCAACAACAGAACACCCGATAATCTGGAAAGAATAATAATTATCTTTGTCTAAACTCTGGAGATTTTCCTCTGGAAGCTGGATTTCCAGGCCGACCAGTTCGCGAGCCTGGGCGAGAGAGTCTATTCCCTCCAGCTTGACGATGTAATGCTCTCTATAGGAGCGGAAGGATTCAACTCGATAATCTTCGAAGCTATCTTTTTTCTTAAGAAATACCCGTGAAAAAAAAATGCTCGAGAGAGTGTTCAGAATAAGGTTTAAACCTTAATTCACCCCTCTTGCCTTGGCTCCTTATAAATTTCCCTATAGTAACCAATCTACCCTTTTTCGATAATCTCGAGATTGAATCTCCTTTTCAGCTTCATCCCTGCAGCACCAAGGATAATTCTTATCGCTCGTGCTGTTCTTCCTTGTTTGCCGATAACCTTGCCTAAATCCTCCGGAGCGACCTTCAATTCCAGGATCGAGGTCTGTTCCCCTTCGAGCTGGGAAACCTGCACTTTGTCCGGATCGTCAACTAACGCTTTGGCAATCAATTCAACGAGTTCTTTCACTGTAACCTCCTTTAAGTATTAGAATGCTGATCGGAAAACTTCTCACGTTTGGAAACTTTATGTAAAAGAGATTGAACTGTTTTTGAAGCTTGAGCTCCTCTTTCCAGCCAATAATTTGCTTTTTCAAAATCGACTTTGATCTCAGGCGGTTCCTTTAAGGGATCATAATAACCGAGAATATCCTTCGCTTTACTTTCTCTCGGCCGTTCTGAATCAATAGCAATGATTCGATAAAAAGGCTTTTTCTTCGCTCCAATTCTCATGAGTCGTATTGTTATCATTTTAAACCATGTTTTGTAAGATGTTCGGTGATAATATCTGATTTTTTGTCTAAAGTCAACTAATTTAAAGAGATGTAGCATCTCCATTTCCGTGATGGACAAAATAAAGTGGAGTCTTAGGAAAGATCAGGCTGGGTGTTGAGAAAACCGTATGCTCCAGCTTTTGGATTCAAAAACACGCCTCTTTTGCCCCAGCGAGGCAAAAAATGCTCGGTTTCAGGCTTCGCTCTCCTCTCCTGCGGAGAGGAACCGTGCCCGCTCCGCCTTCAAACGGTTTTTGGCATGAAACCTAATGAGATGAAGGGAATGAGGAAAGAAGTTTCTGGAAGTGAGATTTCTTCATCATTTTTTTCATCTCCGTAAACTGCTTCAGCAGCTGATTCACTTCAGAAACAGATCTTCCACTCCCCCTAGCGATTCTCGAACGGCGGCTTCCATTAATAATATTTGGGTTTTCCCTCTCATCCATGGTCATGGAGTTGATGATGGCTTCAAAATGAAGAATCTTCTTATCGTCTATACTGAGTTTATTCAGGCCCTTAAAAGGTCCACTTTGGGGTAAATGGTTTAAAACCTGAGAGAGAGAACCCATCTTCTTCATCTGTACGAGCTGTTTTTTAAAATCCTCGAAGGTAAACTCTTGCTTTTTTAATTTGCGAGCCAGATCTTCCGCCTCTTTTAAATCTGCCTCCTTTTCTGCCTTCTCGACTAAGCTCAACATATCCCCCATCCCGAGGACGCGCGAAGCCAACCGGTCAGGATGGAAGACTTCAAGCTTATCCAATTTTTCACCGACGCCGACAAATTTTATCGGTTTCCCAGTTACAGATACGATGGATAAAGCGGCTCCTCCTCTGGCATCTCCATCAAGCTTGGTTAAAATAATGGACGTCAAACCAATTTTTTCTTCAAAGAGTTGTGCGCTCTTCACTGCATCTTGACCTGTCATTGAATCCCCCACATAGATCAGCTCTGTGGGTTTGAGGATATCTTTCACCATACGAAGCTCAACCATGAGCTCCTCATCGATATGAAGTCTTCCCGCAGTATCCACAATCAGAGGATCAAAACCTTTATTCTCTGCGTATTTAAGGAGTCCTTGGAGTGCATCGGCTGGAGAAGCCATCTGTTCTTTCGTCATCTCATAGAAAGGAAGTTCGAGCATTTGAGCGATCATCTTCAACTGATCCTGAGCAGCAGGCCTTTTCAGGTCAAATGAGACGAGGAGAGGATTTTTCCGTAAACTCAAAATCCATTTCGCCAATTTCCCGCAAGTCGTCGTTTTTCCGGATCCCTGAAGCCCAACGAGCATAAAAATTGAGGGCGGATGGCTCGAAAATTCCAGCTTCTGAGCATCCTGTCCCAAAATGGAAGTCAGCTCATCCCTCACGATCTTTATGACTTGCTGCGCAGGGCTGAGGCTCAGGAGAACCTTCTGATCCAGAGCTTTGGTCCTTATTTTCTCTTCGAATTCTTTCACAACACGATAGTTCACATCTGCCTCAAGAAATGTCATGCGGATCATCTTCAGAGCTTCGGCCATGTTCTTTTCCGTGATTTTTCCTTCACCACGGAGGAACTTCATCACTTTTTGAAGGCGGTTTGATAATTGATCCAGCATCCTCTCTCCTCGGGGTCAGGGCTTGACTTTGGACATTTCTAAGATATTTTCTTTTGATGCTTTCCTTTTTCTACCGGATATATCTATGTCCAAAGTCAAGCCCTGACCCCATTTTCATGTTAAGCAAACCTCCTGCCAAAGTCAATTCACCCTGGAAGAATCGAAAATTCACAATCCGGGATCGAATTCAGATAAATCACTCGTTCACAAATTGAAAAACTCGAGAGACTCCTGTCAAGTCTTCCTGTTTTTCCTTGACTCCTTATCTCAAACAGAACACTCACATCCAAAAGTAAAGAGGGAAAAGCCGAAAACTCATTCCGGATCCGCTCAACCACAACTTGACATTTTTCCTTATTGTGATTAATGTATTACTAATTTTTTTAAATTTTAAGGAATATGCTTTCATTTCTGCTTACAAAGGAGAGCAAAAATGAGTGCGAAGATAGACTATAAAGAGATCAATAAGCTCGTCAAATTCATGGAAGAGAAAAAACTCTCCCATTTCGAACTAGAAGTGGAAGATTTAAAAATCAAGATAAGCCGAAATCCAAGTCCTCTTCTCCCATCAGAAACCACCCCCGCTGCTCATGAAACAGAGGAATCCGAAGTGAATGAAAGCGTCCAGTCTCAAGAGGCTGAACCTGAAAAGGGAAAGAATAACCTCTTTTTAATCATCTCCCCCATGGTCGGGACTTTCTACCGGACTCCCGATCCTTCATCTTCTCCTTTCGTTGAAGTCGGGGATCCGGTAAAGAAAAATCAGACTCTCTGTATAATCGAAGCCATGAAACTGATGAATGAGATTGAATCCGAAGTTAATGGGACTCTTGAAGAAATTTATGTCGAGAATGGTAAATCTGTCGAATATGGACAGAAACTTTTTTCTATTAAACCACTTCCCTGATCGCTCATGTTTTCAAAAATCTTAATCGCAAATCGCGGTGAAATATCCTTGCGCATAATCCGCGCAGCCCGAGAATTGGGCATAAAAACCGTGGCTATCTATTCAGAACCGGACAATAACTGCATCCACACTATGTTCGCTGATGAGAAAATCTGCATCGGGCCTGGCAAAGCCTCGGAAAGTTACCTCAATATTCCCAACATTTTGAGTGCAGCTGAGATCACAAAAGCGGATGCGATCCATCCAGGATATGGTTTCCTCGCGGAAAATCCCAGGTTCCCGGAAATATGTGAGACGCATGGGATAACCTTTATCGGCCCTTCAGCTTCGCTCATCAGGCTTATGGGAGACAAAAACAGGGCCCGTCAAGAAATGAAAAAAGCCAAACTCCAGGTAATCCCTGGCAGTGATACTATAATTGAGGACATATCTGAGGCCAAAAGTAACGCTCAAAAAATCGGCTACCCTGTCATTCTCAAGCCTTCAGCCGGAGGAGGAGGCAAGGGGATGAGAATTGTCCGCTCCGCCATTAAAATGGATGAGCAGTTTCCCATATCTCAAAACGAGGCTAAGGCTGCTTTTGGAGACCCATCTCTGTACATTGAAAAATTTATCCCAGGCGCCCGCCACATAGAAATCCAAGTCATCGGAGACAAAAAAGGAAAGATCGTTACCTTTGGAGAGAGAGAATGCTCCATTCAGAGAAAATACCAGAAACTCATCGAAGAAACACCTTCTCCTTTTATTGACGAAAAATTTCGGAGAAGATTAATGAAGGCTGTCCAAGACGCATCCAACTTCATAGGCTATCAGAGCCTCGGGACGTTTGAATTCTTGGTGGACGAGAAAAAAAAATTCTACTTCATGGAAGCAAACACCCGAGTCCAGGTCGAACATCCAATCACAGAAATGGTCTACAATGTTGACTTGATCAAAGAACAGATTAAAATCGCCGCGGGAGAGAATCTCTCATTCCCTCACCTTTTAAAAATGAACGGGCACAGTATCGAATGCCGGATCAATGCTGAAGATCCTGAAACCTTTATCCCATCGCCTGGAAAGATAGATTTCCTGGTTCTTCCAGGAGGAGAAGGAGTCCGGATCGATTCAGCAGCTTATAGCAGCTGGCAAATCCCGCCTGATTATGATTCGCTAGTCGCAAAAATCGCGGTCAAGGCCCCTTCGCGTAAGGAAGCCATCCGGAAGATGCGCACCGCACTGGAAACCACGATCATTGTTGGGATAAAAACAAACATCCCGCTCCATCTGAATATTCTCTCCAATTCTGATTTCATCAAGGGAAACTACGACATTCAATTTATGGAAAAATTCCTGAAGAAAAAAGCTGCAGGGAAGGGAAAAGTTTGACTGCCAGATAAACTATACTGACACTGAAAGCACCCTCATTATCCTCCACAAGATTCTCATTGATTCCTAAATAAAGCTGCCCGCTCATGGGCATTCGGATTGTATTATCTGGCCCTATGAAAAAATTCTCCCTGATCTCATGGCGAGTCTCTCTTCCAGAACCTTCATCAACCTCGATGGAAAGGAGAATGGCCACCTTTCCGATTAAAGCCCCGATATTCCTATCTACAAAAGGTTGCTGCCTGGTTTTGAGATCGTATCCATCAGGTCCACAGTAAGCTCTTATGTTTCCTTTCTGGAGGTAGACAGTCCCGAAAGCACTAAAAGAAATTTCCTGGCCTTCTTGGACCTCAATTCCTGTATCGATCCAGTCCCTATAGCCCATAACAGTAATGTCAAGAAAGATATCTTGATCTGATGCAGGCTGCCTCTCCTCTTCCCGGGAGAAAGAGCGTGTGGAAGACTCTAGTCGAGTCTTGAATTCTCTGAATCTTGCGTGCGTCAACGGAGAGGTTACAGAAGGAAGTAATCTCAAACTCGCAGAAATTTTCCTTTTTCTCCTTTGACTCCAGGGATTCCTTTGCAGCCAGCGAGGAAAAGGTCTCTCCCTCCGCCCAAGACGATCGAATAGGGTTAAAAAAGCCTGTGGGTTGAATTCGGCATTGAAATTGTTCAAGAGGGCAAGCTCATCGGCCTTTTCCACCTGGAGAGATGTGTGCCCAAGGCTTGAAAAAAAGGCAAAGACACCTCCTTCAGCCATAAAGAGTGAAGACAACTTCTCCCATCCTTCCTCTCCTGTGAGCAAATCATCAGACGAAAAACCAGTCCGACGGACCAACCTCTGATAAATATGCTGATGAACATGTCTGGATAGGATATGTCCTAACTCAAAAGAGAGAATCGCAGCCAGCTCAGACTCTGATTCTGCAGTCTCGATCAGTCCCCGATTCAGGTATACCTGTCCTCCCAATGCCGCAAACGCATTCATGTCCGATGAATCAATGATCCTGAATGACCATTCCCAGTCTCCGGCAAGCCTTTGGAGATTGTTTCGCTCAACAATCCGCATCCCTATTCTCTCGAGGTAGTCATTCAGGAATTCGTCCTCGAGAATGACTGATTCCTTTTCTATCTCTAATGCAATTCTCTCGGCATAGATCATTTCATCTCTTTCGGGAACAAAATCAAATTCAACTGCTCCTTCATCTTCCTGTGGACTCAAAACAGTGCCTCCCACCGAGGGGGGGATGAATAACCAAAGGAAGGCGAAAAGAAATGGAAGGATAAACATTGCACAATACAGAAGAGGAATTCTGCTTCTCTTCACTCGTGTTTGAATCTCTGTTTGTTTCCTGTCTCTCATCTCTCTTGTTGTATTTTACAGTAAATGGGGTTGCGTCTCAACATTCGACATTTCTTTTAAATGCTGCCGACTACAAAATACAGAAAATGGGATCGCGTCTTATTTCTTTTGTTGAAGTACATCCTTCATCTGCTGGTGGATCAAACCGTTCGATGCCAAGATTTCTGAACCAGAAAGAACGAACTCTTTATCCTTAAAATCTGATATCCGTCCCCCCGCTTCTTGAACAATTAAAGCTCCAGCTGCCATATCCCAAGGACTGAGTTTCAGTTCCCAGAATCCATCAAACCTCCCGCAAGCAACATAACAGAGGTCCATCGCTGCAGAACCACAGCGCCGGATGCCTTGAACTCTAATTAAAAAATTATTGAAGTGTAAGATGTTATTCACATCACTGGTCCGAAGATCATAGGGGAATCCTGTAGCAAGGAGGCTTTTATCCAAGTCATCAACAGAAGAAACCTTAATTTTCCTTCCATTGAGGAATGCTCCCTCGCCTTTCTCGGCCGAAAACACCTCTTCTCTCATGGGATCATAAACCAAACCCAGAATAACCTCCCCCTCTTTTTCGAGAGCTATAGACACTGTGAAAACAGGAAAACTATGAGCATAATTCGTTGTCCCATCAAGAGGGTCGATGATCCACCGAAATTCTGCTCCCTTCTTCTGACTCAATCCCTCCTCTGCAAGATAATCATGATCAGGAAAACACTTCGAGAGATAATCGAAGATTATCCTCTGGGCTTGAGTGTCAAAATTGGTCACAAGGTCAACAGCGCCTTTGTAAAATATTTCACCGGAATGACCCAAGTTTTCTTTGAGAAATCGTCCACCCTTTAGAGCAGCCTTTTTTGCTGCCTGGATATACTTATTTTTACTCAAAGCGCTTCCATATTACCAACTCTTCTCTTTTCAAGCAATATCATATATGGGGACGTTCCCTATGAACTAACAAGTGTGGAGAGGCAACTCTTTAGGCTGAACCTTTTGCCTTTTTTTCCGTAATATAATAAGATAATTAACTTACAGAGGCATGAAAAATGAGTGAAATAAAGAGCTTTTTCAAGAGAAGGAAAAAAACGATCATCATCTTTAGCGTCATTCTTTTCGTCACAATCCTGATTATCTTCAACCTCC
>DAOVAM010000215.1 GCA_030671065.1 Candidatus Aminicenantota bacterium | reverse complement strand
ACCCTGGATACTTCTGTTATCATTCCTCAAGATTCAGACTCTCCTGGCGCAATCCTATTCGCTTCAAGGCTGGTATTGGATACAGCAGGCGCCTCTTTCCCTATCATCTACCTGGATAAAGAAATCGAGGAGAGAAAATCTTTGAAGGTTCCGATCCTCATCGGCCAAAAAAACATCTTGAATCAAGAACTCATTAAAAATGGGAAATTAAAGATCCCCGATTTGGATGAAAGCTGGGGAATGGCCAGGATCGTTCCAGAAGCATTTAACAAATCAAATGCCCTGACAATAACTGCCGCTGATAAATCCGGACATGAAAGGATCCTCTCTTACCTGAGCAAAACCTTTCCTTTTCTGGATGACTATAATGCAGGCAGCCCTCAGATCACCGACATACTATCCGATGTTGAGAAATTCTTGAAAGGTGAAAGAGGAAGCGCTGAAGCCTTTTTCAAACAGAAGCTGGAGGGAATCATAGAAGATACACAAGGAAAGGAGTTCGAATCTTTCACTATCGAGCTTTATCTTCCTCAGGAAAACGTAAAATTTGAGGAAGATATGAGGACATTCTTTAAACAAGCTATCCATACTGACAAGCTGGAGATCAAGAGTATTGGACTTAAGGAAGGAAAAACGATCTTTAAAAAAGAAAAAGAATTCCTCTGGGAAGGGGCCGAAGGAATGAAACTGATCCAGGAGCACATCGGAACTATCAAAGGATCAGCGCTACCGGTGAAAATTCATCTGGGAGTGAGTGAGTCCCAGGAAGTGAGAGAGAAGCTGAAAACCCAGGTCGAAGCTCTCCTGGAACAAAACAATATCCCTGAATTCGAAGTCAAAGTCCTTTCCGCATACAAACAGGGTTTTTTCTGGCTATTGGAAGAATTCCTTCCCGCTCTCAAAGAAAAAGAGGTAAGCCGCCTCGTCATACGGTTCGCAGAAGAGAGGGAAGACCTGAAAAAACTCAAAAGATTCTACTCCGAGCCCTTCAGATGGTTGCAGGAGCTCTATCCTGTCGATGACATTATATCTCAAAAAATCAACTTCCCTCTTGAAAAGATTGAATTCGAAATGAAAAAGGACACAGATCCCATTTATGAGGCTCTGGCTTTGGATGAAAAGAACGAACTTCTGCTCCAAAAAACCTTTTCTCCTCGAACACGTGAGACCGCATTCCTGAAAGTTCTTCCCGAGTGGGGAACTGTGAAGTTGACCACGGGCTGGCTCACGATCGAAAGAGGTGATGAGATACTACTGGATACATCCATAAAAACAGACCTGGAAAGATTCTGGGAGTATTATCAGGAAGAAATTCTCCCTTCTGTTTATTCCTACGTGATGAAGAAAACCGGAAATGAGCCAACTTCCTCCAAACAACCCTATTTCAAAAAACTCCTGGCAGAGATGTGGTTCAGCGAACCCGATTATAAGTTGGGATCAGATGAGGAAATCATAAGCAGCCTGGAAGCCATGCATGATGAAATTTACTTTGACACGCTTGACTTTCTCAGAGGAATCACAAAAATCGAAATCCAGGAAGAAGAAGCACCTGAGGATACTTCTCGTTACTCGGCACCGGGTAATATCTTTCCCCTCATTCACCCTTCTTCGGAAGGAGGACAGGGAAAGGTCGCATTTACCTTCGAAGACTGGCAGGCCCGCTCCCCTCAGGTCATGGTCAAGTGGAAAGAAAAGGAACGGGATCCCTACACGAAAAAGATTGTTTTCCCTTCACTCAAAGCCAAAGTGCTCCGAGTCCCTGCGCTTATTTACAACGGAAATGAGGAAAGAATCGAAAACCTGTTTGTCGACATCGAATTCGAAAAAGAGGCCGAATACTTGACACTCATCAATCTTATCGATTCCTTTAGACGGCTTCTCAAGCAGGAGATAGTCCAATCCTTCAGCTTTCCGCGACTGAAAACAATCACATTGAGAATCAAATTCAAAGAGCTTGAAAAAGAAGAACCTCTCTCTGTCACCCCAAAAGACCAGGAAAAGAAAAAAAAGCCTCTGCGCCCACCTTTAGAAGAGGCCATCGTCCCGACTGACAGGATCATATCTCATCAGATGTGCTTGGATATTGTCGAGCGCCTCAGTCGTTTCAAGCCCATTCATTCTTATGTCGCCGGCCAATCTTACGAAAACAGAAAAATCCCTGTCCTCGAACTATACTCTCCACTCGAAAAATACACCTCTCTTTCCCGGCTCATCACTTTTAAACCGACTCTTTTCCTGAGCGCCCGCCAGCATGCGAATGAAGTCTCTTCAACAAACTATGCCTTGAAATTTGCCGAGCTCGTGGCCAGGGACAAAACATACCAGAATTTAGTTAAAAAGATGAATATCGTGATTCATCCAATGGAAAATCCGGATGGGACAGAGCTGGCTTACGAGCTTCAGAAATTGACTCCATTCCACAGCCTGCATGCCGGCCGTTACAGCTCTCTGGGAATGGATGTGGGTTCTCAGGTCAATTCCCCCAGGCCACTCCTCCCGGAAGCGAAAATCCGGAAATATCTCTACAACCGATGGCTCCCTGACATCTACCTCAACCTCCACGGATATCCTTCCCATGAATGGGTCCAGCAATTTTCCAATTATTCCCCCTATCTCTTCCGGGATTACTGGATCCCTCGAGGCTGGTTTGCCTATTTCAGCAGCCTCACTCTCCCCATATACAAAGAATGGAAAGAAGCCGGCGAGGAACTGATGAAGTTCATCACAGAAGAGATTCAAGCGAACGAACGTATCCGTTCATCCAACACAAAATTCTATGATCGCTACTTTCGATGGGCCTCCCGGTGGCAGCCGCATATGAATTATCTTGAACTGCACGACGGAGTGAACCTTTACGCGAAGCGACGTTCATCAAGGGAGAGCAAACTCTCACCACGGCGCCAGATCACCTTTGTCGAAGAAACTCCAGAGCTGATGGATGAGACGGCACACGGAAACTGGCTGGATTTTCTCTGTGAACAAGGCCTCACCTACCTGAGAGCCCATGTCAAATATCTTTCCCAGGCAAAGTTCGAGACCATATGTTTGGAAGAAGAAAGCCAAGACAGAGTCCGAATTCGATTCAAAAGAAGTCGTCCGGGCAGTATAAAAAACAACGATTAAAATAAAATGGGGACGTTCCCCTTAAGAGTCGGCTTCCCGCAGGACATTATAGGCAAGCTTGAGAGCACGGAGAGCTTCTTCACCGCTGACTTTTTTCGTTTTGCCTTCTTTTATGCATCTGAAAAAATTCTTGAGTTCCTTTTTCAGAGGCTCTTCTTTTTCTATCTTAATGCTCTTGATATCAGTTTGTTTCCCATTGAGAGGAAAGACCTTGACTTCCTGATTGATATAGTCGACAGAATAGCATGACGTTTTCTCGAATATGCGAAGCTTCCTGACTTTACCCTGATGCACACGGCTGGCCGTGAGAGTGGCCACACATCCTTTTTTAAACTCTAACCGAGCATTGGCGATATCGATCTTTTCTGAAAGCACGTGGATTCCTGACGAACGGATGACTTTCACGTCGTCCTTGATCAGTGCCAGTATGATATCCAAGTCATGGATCATCAAGTCAAGGACAACATCGATATCCAGTGAGCGGGCCGAGAATGAGCCCAGTCTCTGGACTTCAATGAATCTCGGTTCAGAAATCACATCCTCTATAGCCTCCACAGCTGGATTGAATCTCTCCAGATGGCCGGCCTGAAGAATCAATCCACTCTTATTCGCCTTCGCGACAAGCTGCTCTGCCTGCTCCACAGTCTCGGTTATGGGCTTCTCGACCAGCACAGCCTTTCCCTCATTGAGCAACCGCATCGAAATCGAGAAATGTTCAGATGTGGGAGTGGCCACAATTGCGGCATCGATCTCATCCAGCATGTTTTCATAGTCTTCATAGTACTGCACACCATGACGATTTCCTATCTCCACTGCCTTTTTAAAATCAATATCCACAACTCCCTTCAGCTCAGCTTCCTCTAAATAGGACAGGATTCTGGCATGCTGCATCCCCAGATACCCGACTCCGATTATCCCCACTCTCACTTTATCCATTTCGCTTTCTCC
>DAOVAM010000045.1 GCA_030671065.1 Candidatus Aminicenantota bacterium | reverse complement strand
AAAGAGATTTAGACGCCTTAAAATCCCAGGAGCAACAGTCAATTTCATTCAGAGGCACTTCTTATTCTATAAAAGAATATATTCTGAAGAATTCTGTCCTGTTGTCGATCTCAGCCGCGGTGGAATTCGGTTTCTGTGCCGTAGACTTCTCTCAACTATCATTAAAAAAATTTCTGTACAAATATACATTCCCGGAGAAAGAACATACCTGAATCTCAAGGGACGGATAAAATGGACATCGTTAGACCCTTCAATGAATTATAGATATCAGATTGGAGTGCAATTCGAGCCTTTTGGAGAGAAAGAGGGGCACAACCGGCCAGAAACCTTGGAAAGGATAGTTGCAATGGAGCGAAAATTGTTTGCCAATAATAAATCTAATGCCACAAATGAGTAAAGATAAACAGAATATTCCAAATTTCTCTAAAATTAAGCAAACTCATTGAAAAAATTGTTGTTAGGGCTTTTGATGAATGTCAAAATCTATTGAAATTTTTGCTTGATATTACTGTAAATAGTAGCATATAATATCGTCGCTAAGGAAACGGGGTATCAAATTGTCCAGTACAACTTCTGGAATTGTCCTCTATTATTATTTTGTTCCATGTGAGCGAACAGGTCTGCACTCAGGCATCAGGCTTAGGAACATGATCGACAAGATCTGTGAACGTTTGAAGTTCGACGGGAAATACTGTCCAAATCATTTCATTTTTTCATTTGAAATCTGACATGAATAAAGAAATAGCGTTTGAAGATTTCTTTAAGAGCTTAAACAGGGCCCTAAAAAATGCCTCGCTCTACTTTAAAGAGCATCCTTCGCTCGTTCGATCCATTAGGGATGTTAAAAAGAAAATTGATATTCTTTTAGATTTGGTCTCTCCTTTGAAAATTAGTTTTACTGCTGAATCTCTAATAGCAGAGGATAAATATTTTGAGAAGGACAAAATATTTGTGGAGCTCGCCCAAATCTTTCATTTCCGGAAAATACAGAGCATAGAGGTCCGAAAGGGAATAACCATTGAAGAGTTGATAGCTTTTGTCACTAAGGCTTATCTTCCTCCGGAAATTATTCTCAAAGAGGGGGGACTCAATTCTATTTTAGAGGAAGAAAAGATTTCTCATCTGACAGTAGAAGAGCTGGACTATTCTCAACTCCTGACGGGTGAGGGAGACGAAGTTGAGAACATCTGGCCTTATTTGCTACAGGATGCAGTGGAACAGGAAAATTCGCATAAGCTCCTTGAATTTGCGGACAATTTTGAGCGCTTTTTGCAAGATTTAGATGCCGAAGATCTGGTCGAAAATGATGAGCTCAAGATCAACATTAATAAACTTTTCACTAAGCTTAAAAATCAGGAAGAAGATAAATTTCGCAAGTGTTCCAAAGATTTACTCAAGTCAGTCATGAAAAACAGCAGTATTACCCAAAAAATAGAATCCGATGGCACAAGGATGCTGTTCAAAGACTTAAATAATGATGATTTCGCCTCTGTTCTGTGGGAAGAGATTTCAATAGAAGATAGTTTTAATCCTATGAGCTTTCAAATATTTTCCCAGCTTGCAGCCAAAAGAGATCAAGAAAGTATTGCCGATTCCTTCAAGAAGATCTCCCAGGAGCAAAGCTCTCTAAGACGTTCCCCCCGAGTAAGAAAAAAAATCAGTGAATTGTTGACTGGCTCCTCAGATACTGTGATTTCAGAAACTTACAAAAATACTCTCTCCTCGATCCTGAGTGATATTTCCTATGAGGGAGAGTTGACTTTTGACCACAAATTGCTCCAAGAAAATTACCGATTTATGCTTCTCTATTTACTGAGTAAAGAAAAAGAAACAGAACGGGCGATTCACATTTTAGAAGAAATCTTGGATAAATGGGAGAGTATAGTCAGCCAGAGAGATTTAGGATTTGTAAAATGTCTTGTCACAGTTTTGGATCGACAAAGGAGTGATTTATCTTATGATCCCATTTTTATGAAAGTGAATAAGCAAATTTTATACTTTGTTGCGGAGTACCGCGTTTTCCAAGAGGGTATTGCTTCAGATTTTGATGAAGTGAAAAATTACTTGAGTAGTACTTTTCTAGGGATCAAGGCTTATCTCGATAAAATGTTTAAAGAAAATAAAGTGGGTCCTGTTATCTTGCAGTTATTTTTCCAGATGTACTTCGAAAATTTCTACCTGTTTAAAAAGAACCTGATGAAGAGATCCTCTGATATTAATTTCCTTGAAGAAATCACAAAGAATTTGGGAGAAGTGGATTCTCCTGCGTCGTTAGAATCCTTGAAATGCATTTATTCAATTGGCAACGAGTTGATAAAAATGAAAGCTTTAGAATCCATTAAGAATTTATCCATACAAGACGAAGATTTCCTCCTCGATATTTTAAAAAAGAGTGGAATTTCTTTAAAGAAAATGGCATTGAAGATCTTGATGAAGAGTGAGAGTGCAAAAAAAAGAGTGATTGAGGAGCTTTTTTCTATTTTTTCTCCGTTTGGCATAAAAAACAGGATTCTCCTGGAGAATGTAAGAATTACAAAAGAAATGGAGTTAATAAAGGCAAGAGATAAATTAAGAGCTCTAAGCGAATGGAAATCTTTCTGGAATAAAAAACTAAGAGGAGAGACCATAAAGGTCTTAAATGAGTGGGATGCAAGAAAATCTTAAAGATTCTTTATCCAATTTGATGTCAGCCATCCAAGCAGCAAAGATTTATAAGATAGAGCATCCAAAGTTTGAAGATTTTATCGATAGAGCCTATAAAAGCCTGCAAGAGATGCTGAGGGATAGAATAGAATTAATCATAGGTATGGTTGAAGGAGAATTATCTATTGAGCACGATATATTTTTTGACCTTAGTCAGAAATTAAGGCCACTCATTACCTACTTGCATAAAAATCAGATTGAGAGGATTGTTTTCCACCGTGACTTTAAGAGAGAGGAATTGATTAATTTTATTTCTTTTTTGATAGCTCCTCAGAAAGAGAGAGGGCGAGATGTTGAAGAATCCCTTCTTCTCATGGGGATTAAAAATATTAAGGCAGGGAAAATTAAAGCGATGGAAATGGAGGCCCTTTCTCCAGAATCGGGAGAAAAAGCAATGGATTTTCTTGAAAAGTACGAAAATTCTTTAAAAATAGTCGATAAATATACGGATACACTGCTCAACGAGGAAAAGCTTGACAGTTTAGAGTTGAGGTTTAATGTTGTCAACTTCCTGGAAAACTTGTTGGGCATGTATCAAGAGTTTTTAGACTTAACCGATGTCAAAAGGAAAGATCTCACGACTTTCATTCATCTTTTAAACGTGACTGTGCTTTCCATGTATATTTCTTCCAAAATTGGTTTTTCAAAGGATGAAGTTTTGGATTTGGGGATAGCGGCTTTATTCCATGATATCGGGAAGCTCCATATTTCCCGAGAATTACTGCAGAAAAAAGGCAAATTAAAGATAAAAGAATTTTCCATTCTGAAACATCATACAGATTTAGGGGCAGAGATTCTCCTGAAATACGCAGATGCCTTGGGGCCATTGCCCGCAGTGGTTGCTTTCGAACATCACCTCAGATATGATCTTAAGGGTTACCCCAAGCTGCCTTTTTCTAGAAATCCCCATCCTGTCTCCCTCCTCATCTCCCAATGTGACGTTTATGATGCCCTTGCACAGAGAAGGCCTTATAAGAGGAGTTATTCACCTCTTAAGATTTATGAGATAATGATGAAGGGCGAAGGAAAATCTTTTGATCCAAAACTTTTGTATGAGTTTTTCAGGATAATCGGAGTTTGGCCAGTCAAAACTATTGTCAGATTGAGTGATGGAAGAATTGCAATAGTGAGAGAACAGAACGAAAACGATATATTCAATCCCAAGGTTGAAGTCATTTCACCCGAAGAAAAAAGAGAATTCATGGATCTTGCAGAAAGAAAGGGAAGTATCAAAATAGAGAACTCTTTGGACCCTTACAAGGAAGGGAAAAAGTACCTTCATTTGGCTGATTCAGAGGAAGAAATCTCTTTCCATTGATTTAATGATTGAGAAACACTGAGCTTAATTCGTCAAGAAGAAATATGGAATAGGAATCAAGTACAGTGTCCCCATAATTCACGCGATATAGCCAGAATCTTCGCTGTTTTCCCCGTTTAAGCCTGCGCTTCATGCAATACTAGATATCTTTATCGCTAGTGCTCATTCATGTTTGACCATCACTTTTGACTGTGTTATAAGCAGGTAAGAATGTTAGGGTTAATAAACAGGAAAAGAAATAAGCGAGCATGAACGCAGGTTATTCTCGTTCAAAAGAGAGGCTTCCTGACACTCTGCATTGGCGAATTCAATAGCGTGATTCGACATGAGATAGCCAAGGAGGTACACAAATGCCTGCAGTGACGTTTCCTCAATATCTAAAAAAACATGGGTTGTATGTCTTTATTGCTGCAAATGAAACCTACTTGCCTGGCATAATCCTTGAACGCAAGGGGGATGGATTTTGGCCTTATGATAATCTTGAAAATTCACTCGGGCAGAACAATTTAATTTGGACGACGAAACTCGTGAAGGCGGATATGCCTGATGTTATTGCAGGCAAGAGCAAAGTAGGGATTGGTGGCAAGCTTACACTTCCTTTCTTATCTATTGACGGCGGGCTCGAAAATAATCGCTTCGTTGATTTCAAAATAGGAGCTGTTCATCAATGCATCTTCGAAGATAAAAAACTGCGGTACTGGAATCCGCTGTCTAGGCGGCTTCGAACATTGAAGAAAAAAAATCCTAAGGTATGGAATTCCATAAAAGGTCATTACCTCGTGTTGAGCACCTGGTACGCGACTGAGTACAGTGTTGATCTTGGTCGAGCATTGAAAGGTAAGCTTAATGTTGATATTAAAAAAATAAAATCCCCGAAGTTAGGAACTGATTTAACCATTGCTCCCAGTGCAAAGATAGTGAATGTTTCCAAGAATTCAACAGTGCCCTTTGCTTTCCATGGAAAACGGTTAGTAGGAATTTAAATTCTTGCCCAAGAGAAATTATTTCCTTTCAGAATACTCAGCCTTTCCTCAAACCTTTATAGGGGGTTATGACTCATGAAAGTTAAATCTTCTTTAATTCTCTTCATTGTCATTCTTATTGCAGGTTCAAGCCTTTTAGTCATGGCCCAGGAAGCCCGGAGTCCTCTCCTTGAATCCTGGGAACAGTACTTGAAACTGAAAAAGAACTCAGAGTTTAACCTGAAATGGATCTCTATCGGGCCTGTGATGAATTCTGCACGGGTTGAAGCTGTCCAGTGTGATCCATCCACACCAGGAACGATGTATGTCGCTTTTGGCTCTGGAAACCTCTGGAAGACAACGAACCATGGTCTGACATGGGAGCCTATCTTTGAGAATCAATCCGCCCTTGGTATCGGCGACATCGCACTCGCTCCTTCGGACCCGGATATCATCTGGCTTGGCTCAGGCGAAAGTCTTAAAAAGCCAAGGAATTTCACCATGCCCGGTACAGGCGTATTCCGCTCCGGTAATGGAGGAAAAACATGGAGGAACATGGGGCTTCCGGATTCCTTCCATATCGGTGAGATCGCTGTTCATCCAAAGAATCCGGATGTGGTTTTTGTGGCTGTGATGGGTCATTTCTGGACAACCAACACAAATCGAGGACTCTACAGGTCTGTTGACGGAGGAAAAACCTGGGAACATGTTCTGTATGTCAACGAACGCACCGGAGCAAACGATGTGGTCATCGCCCCATCGAATCCTGATATCATATATGTCTCCATGTGGGAGAACAATCCTGGAATATACGGAAAAGAAAGCGGAGTGTACAAAAGTTCAGACGGCGGTAAAACGTGGACGAGGCTCAAAGGCGGATTTCCGGATGGCCCGAAAACAGGTCGCATTGGTCTGGCTGTGTCCTGGTCCAATCCAGATAAACTTTATGCTCTGGTGGACAACCTGAATGAAGGAAGAGATCAAGCCGCTGAGGTGTACCGCACGACTGATGGAGGAGAAACCTGGAAAAGAACCCATAAGGAAAATCTTCAGATATTCTCGCGTATAGGGTGGTATTTCACCGATTGTTATGTCAATCCACTGAATGATGAAGAAGTCTTTGCTCTGGGCGTGAGAGTCGCACACAGCGCGGACGGAGGAAAAACGTTCAAACTGGTGGGTGGCGATGTGTTCCACCTCTTTCCGAATGCATCCGAGTTTCTGCACCTCGACCACTGTGAGCTCTGGATCAATCCTCTCAATCCCGATCACCTGGCTTTGGGAAATGACGGGGGATTTTTTGTCAGCTATGACAAGGGGAAATCCTGGATGCACTACAATAACCTTCCAGCCGGAGAATTCTATGACATTTCTGTAGATAACCAGAATCCCTATTATGTGTATGGAGGGACACAAGACGACTCATCCGTGTATGGTCCGGCCAAAGAATGGAATCCTGTGTATGCAGATGGATGGAAATATGTGTGGCTGGATGCCTGGTCAGGAGGCGATGGTTGCGTCACTATTCCCGACCCGGAGAATCCGAATACCGTTTATTTTTCAAGCCAACACGGAGGAATACGTCGAAAGGACATGAAGGCGGGTCGTTCGGCGAGAATACGCCCGCGATTGCCTAAAGGGCATCCTGGAAGATTGACCTATGCTTTTGTAGCTCCGTATTTCATCTCACCGCACGATCATCTGACTCTTTATCATGCCGGCAACTACATTTTTAAAAGTGTGAACAGGGGAGATTCCTGGAAACTGATCAGTCCGGACCTGTCACAGTCGGCCCACGTAGAGAAGGAATCCACCACAATGGGTGCTGTTGCCGAATCTCCTCTGGAGCCAGGGCTTCTGTATGCAGGAACGGATAAAGGAGCTTTCTGGGTCACGCATGATGACGGGCTGGAATGGATTGAACATTCCAAAGGGCTCCCGAACAGATACATCCGGAGCATCTGTCCTTCCCGTTTCAGCCGGTCAAGGGTGTATGTGGCTGTACCAGGGATCAATGATGATGACCTGAAAAATCACCTTTTTGTCTCTGAGGATCATGGGAAAACCTGGAAATCGATCAAATCAAACCTTCCGGATGAAGTCGCCTATGTAATCCTGGAAGACCCTGTGAACGAAAACATCCTGTATGCCGGACTGTACAGAGGCGTTTATCTGTCCACGGACCGCGGACAGAGCTGGTCTTTGCTCGGACCTGATATGGCTGCCACAGCCATCTCAGACCTGGTCATCCAGGAGAGGGAGATGGATCTTGTCGTGGGAACACATGGCAGGGGAATCTACACAATGAATATCAAGCCCATTCAGCAGGCGTTTAAAATGGGTCGTCCCGAGAGAAATATTCTTTTTGAAACGCCTGTTGCCCGCTTGCCCTGGATCAAGGATACACACCGGGATCCGAAATACAGCACAATGGAAAAGGTCCCGATAACTTTCTATTTGAGGAAGGGAGCCGAGGTCAGTCTCAGCGTGAAAAATAAGGAAGAGATGGTCATTTGGTCAAAAAAACTCAAGGCTGGGAAAGGTTTCAATCAATACAGGTGGGATCTTATCAGAGAGAAAGTGGATAGTCCTAAACCTTATTTTATCGAATATTACCAATTTGCCCGAGCAGGGACCTATAAAATCCAAATTTCTGGTGAAGGGATCGATCTGACAGGCGAACTGACTGTGATAAATCGTGAGTCACCTGATTATTAAATCCTCAAGAGCCTCCCAGTTGAGATTGAGATGAACGGCTTTGCTGAGGCCCCATGCGAGTGAGTGGATATATGGAATCGAAAATGGCTGGCTTTGAAGTCGTAAAAGATTAAACTCAAGTCTGAGACTTCCAGAATGAGGCTATTTTTTCCTCTTTGCCTTCCAGGCGATATATTCTTCTTTGCTCTTAAAGGGGGGCAAGTGATGAGGCATAAGTTTGTAAGATGTATCCATTAAAGGCGCTGGATTCTTTGGAATGTATTGGGCCATTTTCTTTTTAATCTCGAAGTATTCCGGTTTGAAGGCAAGGTTCATCCATTCTTCCGGGTCCTTGCTGTGGTCGTACAATTCCTCACTATCATCAATATATCGAGTATACCTCCATTTCTCAGTGCGGACTGAAAACTCTGAAAAGTCATAGGTCGTGAGAGCAGGATAGGGCCATTTAGCGTTTGGATTCTTGAGTAAGGGAACTAAACTGTGGCCGTCAAGTCCCTGTTTTTGCGGCAATCCACATAATTTGATGAGTGTCGGGTAGATATCAAGGAGTGAAGTTATCCGGTCACACCGGCTCCCAATCTTTGATCCTTCCGGCAATCCTTTAATTCCCTTTGGGACTTTTATCATCAACACGGATCTGATCACATTCTCCCACAGAGCAAATTTTCTCCAGTGTTCCTTTTCACCCAGCTGCCAGCCATGGTCAGACCAGACAACAACGATCGTATTCTGAGCATAAGAACTTCTCTCAAGCGCATCGAGTAGCTTTCCTAACAGAGCATCCGCAAAGGCAGAAGAGGCTAGATATCCTTGGACTGCTCTTTTCCATTGTCCTGCATCCACGACATGCTTGTGGTAGTTCCCGCCGCGATAAGCGATCTCACGGGCTCTCTCACCCACATCATCCAGATCATTTTCCAGAATTTTAGGTAGTCGAATTGTCTCGAGAGGGAACATATCAAAATACTTTTGTGGCACATACCATGGCACATGGGGACGATAGATCCCACAGGCTAGAAAAAAGGGTTTTGAATGTTTCCTGTGCAATTGATTGATGACCCAATCCACGGATTTGTAGTCGCCGGTTTTCTCGTCAGGGATCTCGATAGGAGACCAGTCAAAGTCAAGGTACATATTCGGAAAATACGGCATATTCACGGTTTCCCCGGATTTTGGTCTGAAGTAATCAGGCATGTGCTTTTCTTTGGAGGGGTAATAGTCGTCCCAGGATTGAGGATCTGGCATGTTGTTGTGAAATATTTTTCCAGCTCCAGCAGACCAATAACCATGTTTACTGAAATGTTGCGGTAAGGTCTGAGCATCGGGCAAGACTTCTCGCCACACTTGGTAATTGGAATACAGGCCGGAATTATATGTATGAAGTCCTGTCAATAAAGCTGTTCGTGACGGATTGCACGCTGGAGAAGCACAAAAACAGTTGGTGAAATTGACTGCGTGTTTGGCAAGGCGCTTCAAGTGTGGAGTTTTTGCCTGAGGATGACCGCCAAGGGGCTCGATCCAATCGTTGAGGTCATCGATTGAGATAAACAGTACATTGGGCTGCTCAATGATTCCTGGGGCGTTGTCTTTGCTCTTCTCATCTGAACAACCCTGGAATGCAAGAGCGGCAGTTCCCATCCCGATGGCTTTGATGAAATCACGCCGTTTTAAGGCTGTCCGTTTCATTGTATTCTTCAAGGCTAAACCTCCCCTCCATCCAGATGTAATGCTCTCAGAAGACTCTTGGACGGCTTTCCCTGTGTATCCCAGCCACGCACGTTGTAGTATTCACTTCTCATCTTTTGAATGGCGTCTTTAGGAATGGTTATTTCTTTCTCTCTCACACGAATGGACTCCTTGCTGAAGCGATTAGGGAGGGTATCATCCTCAATCTTCAGCCCGGCTTTGAGATTAAAAATTCTTTCCAATGTGGCAATCCTGTTGGCAACCTCTTCCATCCTGGAGGTGGAGAAGTCCAGTCCTGTTATTCCGCTCGCTATCCGTGCCCACGGATCAGCAGAGAAGGCAAAACCGGTGAAGCGGCATACACCCAGACTGTCTTGTAGAATTCCCAGATTCTGCAGATTCCGGATCGCAATCGGGGATTGAAGCAGGCTGAATCGTGGAATTTCTCTTGTGCCTCCGAAAAATGCCAAAGAAACAGCATAGCCTCCACGTAGGTGACATGCTCCTGTTGGAGAAGTCATGTATCCCAGGGCCTGTGTGAATGATGCTCGAGGATCATAGGCTGGAATTTCTAATCCCTTGACAGTCATGGAGAACTCAGGATGTTGATAAAAGCGTGCGAGACGCAATGAGCCTTCAGCGAGTTTATCGCCAAATCCTTTTCTGTAGGCGACACGTTTAACCATCTCTTCAAGGATCCCGGCATTTCCGAATCGAAGCTCCATTCCCTCTGTCTCTTCCTGGCTTATGAATCCTCGCTCGAACAGTTCCATGGCACACGCCAGCGTTCCACCGAAACTGATCGTATCGAGCCCCAATTCGTTGCACAGATAATTCGCGTGCGTTATGGCTTCCAAGTCATAAATATCACAGTTTGGCCCCATCATCACATCGGTCTCATACTCTGGGCCTTCACCTTTTTTATCTTTAACACGAGTGTGCCGTTGACATGCGATCGGGCAGCCATAGCAACCTCCGGGACGCTCAAGAAAAGTCTTGCTCAGGGTCTCTCCAGAGACTCTATCTGTATTTTCATCTGTATGCGCGGTATCCTGAAAATTCTTATGAGGGAGCATATCGATCAAATTGATAAGTTCGACGAGCCCAGAGGTGCCGAGTTCCCGGAGAATACGTTTTGTTGCTGGCGCAGCCTTGAGCAGGTAAGAGGCCTGGTCCAAACCGGATCGATAGTGCTCCTCATCCTTAATCTGAATTTTCTTATTCCCAAATACCCGGATAGCTTTGAGGTTTTTGCTTCCGAACACAGCTCCCGGACCCGAACGACCATAAGTCCTGTTTTTGTCATTCACGACTGCGGCTATCCGCACTAAATTCTCTCCTGCTGGCCCGATACAGAGGATTCTGGGAGACCTGCCGGGCGCAGCCTCAGATGTCAGTCGTTCAGTTGTCTCGTGGACATCGAGCCCCCAGAGATGATTGGCTGGGACGATCTCCGCCTTCTCAGGACCTATGTCGATCATCACAGGCTCTGAACTCTTTCCCTTGAGGACCAGTGCGTCATATCCAGTGGATTTGAACATGTTTGCCCAGGTGCCGCCACAGTTGGAGCTTCCGATCATACCAGTAAGAGGTGATTTGAACACCATATGCCCCCGGCAGCCGGTGGGAGCTCTGGATCCGATAAGTGGTGAAGTTGCGATGACAAGAACATTTTTAGGGCTGAGAGGCTCGCACGACGGATCAACAGTGTCAAAGAATAAACGAGTGGCCAGTCCTCTTCCTCCTAAATAGTCTTTAGCAACCTGAGTGTTGAGTGGCTGACTCTGAATACTTCCGTCGGAGAGGTCAACTTCCAAGACATGACCATGATACCCGTACATCTATTCAGCCACCTCCTATAAGGGGGAAGAGTGCGATAGTGTCGCCATCATTCATATCTGTCTTTAAGCCTTTT
This sequence comes from Candidatus Aminicenantota bacterium, assembly GCA_030671065.1. Taxonomy (GTDB): domain Bacteria; phylum Acidobacteriota; class Aminicenantia; order Aminicenantales; family Aminicenantaceae; genus SOIA01. The sequence goes on along the minus strand of DAOVAM010000045.1, from coordinate 758 downwards.
AAACTATGAACATGTGTTCCATTCCTCATCACGACGACAGTAGATTTAAGGGCATTATCATCAAAAATTTCTTTTCGCTGTTCTTCGGAATGACACAGGAGTGTTAAAAGTCCGCCGACAGTCGTTCCCTTTTTAAGCTCAATATCCCGCTCTTTGCCTTGAAAAAGCTCCCTGAAAAAAGCGAAAAATTTTATTCTGATTTTCATCCGAACACTATCGTTCGCCTCATCCTCGCTTCTTGAATTTTTTCTGCCTTTCATTTCCGAAGAGTATTATCCGTCTATCCTGCTGGTCTAGCTCCTGTGTGAACAGCCAGCCACATTTTCTCCATTGTATACCATATGAAAAGAATGGCAACTGGGATCTATTTCTTTTTCAAGGTAGTAACACAGGAAAAATACATTGTCAAAGACAAAGAAAAGAAGAGATGCTTATGGATTTTTCCCGAGTGAATAGTCTTAATGAAACAACTATTTGTGACACTCTCCTTTTATTTTTAATAAATGATATTTACAATTTTCCTGATTTAGATTATAAACGAGATGCTCCTTTTAAGGGTACAGATGAACGCTCTTGTCACATTCCTCAGTACACTCCTCATTTTATTCCCATCGCCTGTCAAAAAAGACGTTCATAAGATGACATTGAATTATATTGAATACAACCGAGGAATGACCTTTCCCACTCGCGCCTGGATCAGGATAAACTATCCCGGTTACTTTGACCTGACTTTTCATGATGTGTATATGACAGGTGAA
>DAOVAM010000087.1 GCA_030671065.1 Candidatus Aminicenantota bacterium | reverse complement strand
CTCCTTTATCCTCCAGAAAAATTAGGGACTGTTGTTTATGATCAGTAATAAGGCAATATTTTTATTAATGATAACGAATACAAAAGTGTCATTGCGAGCGCAGCGTGGCAATCTCGTAAGAAAAAAATCTATTACATTTTTCCTTAAAAATATAATCCTATTTCCCTTTTTACTATTATTTTTATGAGATTGCCACGTCGCTTTGCTCCTCGCAATGACACCTTTAATCCATTCCCTTTTATGAGATTGCCACGTCTCTACGCTCCTCGCAATGACAACTAAAAATGTTGCCAAATTATTAAGCAAGCCCATCTTTCTTCAATTATTCATTTACTTCTTGTCGCTTTTACTAGTCCTGGATTCAATGCGCTTGGCCTTATCGATAGCCTTAACCAGGCACGTGAATTCCCCCTTAAAGAAAGAAACCGTCATCTCTTTATCTTTCTCGACCTCGTCTATCCTGCGCACCAGGTACTGGCCGTCTCCTTTCCAACAGAGAGCGTAACCTTTTTTAAGTATATTCAGGGGGCTCAGGTTATGCAACTGAGCAGAGAGTGTATCCCACCTGGCGTGAAACTGTTGAAGCTTCCCCTTCAAAGTGTTGCGTATCTTCTCCTCCAGGAGTTCAGACCTGGATTTATCTTCGGATATTTTCTGCTGCAAGTTTTTGATCGCGCTCCACGCTTTCATCTCCAGGTCATCGACCTTCTGCTCGAGGTTCAAAAGGGTGACTTTCATATTCTGGAAAGCCCTGTGCTGGGCCAGACTGAAAACCTCATGTCTTTGTTCCTGGAGGAAGTATTTCTGGTTGTGGATCATCCTTTTCTCTAAGTTCTCGATCCGCTCCCCGAAAGACTCCTCTTTCTCGATCACCATTTCTGCAGCTACAGAAGGCGTCGATGCTCTGATATCGGCCACAAAATCTGCAATCGTGAAATCTATCTCATGACCCACGGCTGAAATGACAGGAACAGGGCAACGAAAAATGGCCCGGGCCACTTGTTCTTCATTAAAGGCCCACAGGTCTTCTATAGAACCTCCTCCCCGTCCAACAATGATGACATCCAAATCGGGAAGGCGGCTCAGATAATCGATTCCCTCGACAATCTCCTCTGCCGCCCCCTCTCCTTGAACTTTCACCGGATAAAGAAGAATATGGAGCCTGGCAAATCTTCTCTCCAGGGTTCGAATGATGTCGACAATGGCGGCTCCTCTCGGAGAGGTGACCACTCCGACTTTATTCGGGAGTAAGGGCAGTTTTTTCTTCAGCGCAGGGTCGAAAAGACCTTCCTTCTTTAACTTCTCCTTAAGCTGTTCAAAAGCGAGCTGCAGGGCTCCTTTGCCCTTAGGCTCGAGAAGCTCGACCACAAGCTGGTATTCCCCTCTGGGTTCATAGACATTGATCCGGCCTCTCGCCACAACCTGCAGTCCGTCCTTGAGTTCAAAAGGAACCTTCTGTGCATTGCCGCGGAACATGACCGTGCGGAGCTGGCTCATCTCATCCTTCAGGGTAAAATACAGATGGCCCGAATGGTGCCTGTGGAAATTGGATATCTCGCCTTCGAGCCACAATACAGGAAAGGCACTTTCCAGTTCCATCTTCACCATCCGCGTGACTTCAGAGACGGTGTAGATCTAGCTTGGTTTGACGAGGCTGTCAATCGTCACTTTTATCCTCAGTGATGATCTCTCGCTTGATGGACAGAGCTTTCCCTGTTTTAGAATTAATCTCGACAAACAGAGCCGAGAATAATACTCCTTCCTTTGACGGCTCAAAGCGTTGAGGCCGCCCAGTCAGGAATCTCATGATGGACTGATCTTTACGGAGTCCGATGACCGAATTGTAAGCTCCGACCATTCCCACATCGGAAATGACAGCTGTTCCCTTGGGAAGAATCCGCTCATCCGCTGTGGCGACATGAGTGTGTGTCCCAACGACTGCAGAAACTTTTCCATCCAGATACCAGCCCAGGGCCTGTTTTTCCGAGGTCGCTTCTGCATGAAAATCCACGATAATCACCGGCGTAATCTCTTTGAGTGCCTTAATTTCTTCATCCGCTTTTCTGAACGGGCAATCCAACGGCTCCATGAAGACTCTCCCCTGAAGGTTGAGGATGGCCATCTTTTTTCCGCCGTCTTCCTTGAATATGTATGTGCCTTTGCCGGGACTATCAGGAGGATAGTTGGCAGGACGGACTAAGCGGGGCTCTTTCTTCAGATAAGGGATGGCTTCCCTCTTGTCCCAGATATGATTTCCTGAGGTCAAAACATCGACCTGAGCCAAAAGCTCTTTTCCCACTTTTTCTGTGATCCCGATTCCTCCAGCGGAATTCTCGCCGTTGGCGATGACGAGAGAAGGAGAGTATCTGTTCAGAAGGGTCGGCAGGTATCTATTGAGCGCCCTGCGTCCCGGGCGTCCGATGATATCTCCCAAAAACAGAAAACTGACTTTACCTAGCATACTCGACAGCTCTCATTTCGCGAATAACAGTCACTTTGATCTTGCCAGGATATTCCAGTTCGTCTTTGATTTTCTGAGCAATCTCTTTGGCGACCACTGCAGCCTGCTCATCGGATACTTTCTTGCTCTCAACGATAATTCTGATCTCCCGGCCGGCTTGCAGGGCGAAAGATTTGGCAACACCATCGTATGAATTGGCAATCTCTTCCAGCTTCTCCAGTCTTTTGATGTAAGTCTCCAGAAGTTCACGGCGAGCCCCCGGTCGGGCGGCTGAGAGAGTATCCGCGGCCTGAACCAGCACAGCTTCAATCGATGGAAAATCCACATCCCGGTGATGGGAAGCGATAGCCTGAGTGACAGCCTCGGATTCTCCGTATTTTTTCGTCAAATCCACGCTCAGCTCTGTATGTGTCCCTTCGACGTCCTTATCCACTGCTTTTCCGATGTCATGGAGGAGTCCGGCTCGCAAAGCCACATCCTCATTCACTCCCAGTTCTTTAGCCATCAAAGTCGCCAAATAGGCGACCTCTTTCGAGTGTTGGAGGACATTCTGTCCATAACTCGTCCGGTACCTCAATTTTCCGAGGAGCTTGATAAGCTCAGGATTCACATTCTGAACCCGGAGCTCCAGGATAACGGATTCACCTTCCTGCTTGGTTTTTTCCTCCAGCTCTTTCTTCACCTGTTCCACGACCTCTTCGATGCGGGCTGGATGAATTCTTCCATCACCCACAAGCTTTTCGATAGCCATACGGGCCAGTTCCCGCCGGAGCGGGTCGAAGCTGGAAAGAATGACAGCCTCAGGCGTATCATCGACAATGATATCCACTGAAGTGGCTGTTTCAAGGGCACGGATGTTCCGCCCCTCTCTTCCGATGATTCTCCCCTTCATGTCTTCTGAAGGAAGGTCAACCACAGAAACCGTTGTCTCCACGACATGCTCAGCCGACGAACGCTGGATGGCGTTGCCAATGATTTCACGGGCTAATGCCTGGCTTTTTTCCTTGGTTTCCTCCTCAACCTTCCGTACAGCTTGAACTGCCTCAAGCTTGGCCTCATCTTCGATCTTCTTCACGAGCATGCTTTTGGCTGATTCCTGAGTCATTCCAGATATTCTCTCCAGTTCCTCGACGGCCTGTTGGATCAGTTCCTCATTCTTTTTTTCCTGCTCACCCACTTCTCGTTCTTTGGCGTAGAGCCTCTGCTCTTTATTGGAAAACTCTCTTTCCTTCCTCTCTACATTCTGAAATTTGCTCTCCAGATTCTCCTCTTTTCTCATTAACCGTCTTTCCATCTCGTTCAACTTTCTGTTCTTGTCTCGAGTCTGTCTTTCGAATTCTGCCTTGAGGTTCAGTTGCTTTTCTTTGGCCTCGATGGCTGCCTCGCGTCTCGCTTTCTCGGCATCTTCCTTGGCTTTTTCGAGAATTCTTTTGGCTTCCTGTGTGGACCGGAAGACCGCCCGGACTCCTGAAGCCTTTTTTATCAAGACGAAGAGTATAGAAGCAGCTAAAAAAATGAACACGCCTAAAAGAATCGACAGCATTGAAGTCACTTTGATCACCTCCTGTTCAGTGGTTCAAAGGAGATGAAAGTATGGAGGATTAATCGAGGATTACACGTTCTGCATCACGGTTAGCAAGTGAGATGGGGAGGTTAGGACTCAGGAATAAACACTTCTCCCCTTGTCCAGGGAGAAGAATTATCTGGAAAACAGTTCTCCAGAGTGTTCTTCCTTGAAAGACAAGATACCCCCTCAACTCATTTATGAGCTTTAAAGCTCTTGTTCTTGTTTTTTCAAGTGGTATCTTCGATATTCTTAAATGTATCCTCATCTTTAGATAGACAATCCTCCAAACTTCCGATTTCATTCTCCATATGACCGATCGCTTCGTTCAGTTGATCTAACTTTTTCCGACAAGCAAAATAGTCATCAGCGATATTTAAAGCAGCTAAAACTGCAACTTTTAATGTGTCAGCCGATTTTGATTTGACAGCAACTTCGCGCATTCTCTGATCAACATAAGAAGTCAACCGGCCAATGTATTTTTCATCCTCTTCTCCTTTGACCCTTATCTTATGTTTGTGTCCGAAAATCTCGATTTCAATTATTCTATCAGTCATATTCCGACTTGGTCTATTTGACCAATAATTTTCTCTATTTTCTCTTTTAAGAGCTTCCTATCACCTGTGAATTGTTTCAGTTCCCCGTCAAGCTTTTCTATCCTATTTGTCTGGTCATCAAAATCCTTATTCTTAGCTTTGAGCTCTTTGATCTGCTGCTTCAGCTTGGCGTTCTCGCTAAGAAGCTTATTGATGTATTCAACAACTTGGGAAACTTTTCCTTCAAGTATTTTAATTCTTTCTAATTCACTTGTCAATTTTCCCTCCTTCCCTTAATTGAAAATTGAAACTTGCCCCTAGGGTATCTATAATTTTCTGCTGAAGTTTGTCGACCTCCTCCGTCTTCAATGTCCTTTTCTGATGGCAGAAAACAAACCGAATAGATAAGCTGACCTTTCCCTTCGGAATCGAAGACCCCGAAAAACGATCATGAATGTCGAAGTTTGCCAGCTGATGGAAAGAAAGTTTAGCCACAGCCTCCCGTATATCCTGGAACGATACATCCTGGTCAGCAATGAATGAGACATCTCGAATAACAGTGGGGAATCTTGTGACTGGAGAGTATTGAAAGGCTTGAGGTGTCTTCTCGAATAATGCATCGAGGCTCAATTCCGCCGCCCAGACAGGCTCATCGAGAGAGTAAACATCGAGAAGGCTTTTCTTGAGCAAACCAAGATATCCGACCGTATCTTCTTTGAGCACCAGGGCAAGAGAATTCTTTTCTCCAAAAAAAGTGTGATCCTCCTCCTTAAAGGAAAAATGGTCGTATTTCAAGTAGGCCATCAAAGCCTCAAGGGCGCCTTTAAGGCGGAAAAAATCTGTTTTTTCGCTCTTTTTGTTCCATTGCGGTGAACCCACCTGGCCTGTGGTCACCAGAGCAAGAGTGCGCTGTTCATGGCTTTTCGTTCTGCCTCTGAAATAGATATTCCCAATCTCGAAAAGATGCACTCCTTCAGCTCCTCTGTTCTTATTCCAGACCACGTTATCCAGTAATCCCCCCAAAAGCGTAGTCCGCAGGTGTGACGCCTTGGAAGAGAAAGGATTTCTGATTTCGACGGCTGAATGTCCTGTCTCAAAGTCAGCCTCTCTTTCAGGGTAGGAAAAGCTGTAATTGAGCACTTCGTCAAATCCATGACAAAGGAGCAGTTGCCGCGAACTTTCAATTTTTTCCCTCTTTTTGTCCAGAGGAGGCTCCGGGACTCTGAGTGGGGGGAAGTGGACAGGTATTTTATCGTATCCATAAAAGCGTGCGATCTCTTCGATGAGGTCGGCTTCTCTTTCTACATCCACCCGGTAAGAGGGAACCTGAATACTCCACAGCCCCTCCCGCTTGATTTCCACCTGGAATCCAAGACGAGACAGAGTCTTCTCTGAGAATTCCTCACCGATCTCCAGGCCGAGAAGGTCAAAAACGCGCTGGTTCCGAAGCACAACAGTTCTTTCCTTTATGGGCTTCGGATAGGCATCTATGATGCCTTTGGAGGCTTTTCCTCCGAACTGAGACATCAGGGAAGCCGCCATCAGAGCAGCCTGAGGAGCAAAGGAGACATCCGCGCCTCTCTCGAAACGGTATGAGGCATCTGTGGAAATTCCTGTTTTTTTGCTCGTCTTCCGAACAGAAACAGGGTTGAAATAGGCGCTTTCGATAAAAATGTCTTGAGTGTCCTGCTGCACCGAGGGTGCCAGCCCTCCGATGACTCCGGCAATGGCGACAGGTCGTTCTTCATCTGCGATCACAAGCATATCGGTGGAGAGGGAGACATCTTCCTCTTCCAGCGTCCTTATTCCCTCTCCTTCCTTTGCTCTACGGATGATGATTTTTCTTCCGGCAATCTTCGCCAGGTCAAAGGCATGAATAGGATGAGAGGTGGAGAAGAGAACGTAATTGGTCACATCCACCACGTTGTTGATGGGGCTGAGGCCCACAGCCTCAATCCTCTTCCTCAGCCATTCGGGTGAAGGACCGACCTGTATGCCTTTAACCACGATGCCGCAATACCGCTGGCAGAGGTCAGGATCATAGATTTTAACGGCGCAGAGCTCGGAAGACGCCTCCTGTATCTCAGTCAACGGCCATTTTTGTTTTTTCAGCTTCAACTTGAGTGCCGCGGCAATTTCCCGGGCCACTCCCAAGTGTCCGAGTGTATCGGGACGGTTCGCATAGGTCTCGATATCGAGGATGACATCTGAATCCTTTTCCTCCCATTCCTCTACCATCAGTCCGATCATATCCAGCTTGTCGATGAGCTTGGCAAGAGGGAGATCGATGTCGATAAAATCTTTGAGCCAATCCAGACTTATTCTCATTTTGATGTAAACTGCCTTATGAACCTGAGATCATTCTCAAAAAAATATCTCATGTCTGGAATCTGATAGGCGAACATGGCTGTTCGTTCTACTCCCATGCCGAAAGCGAAGCCAGAATACTTCTCGGGATCGATATTGACATTCTTTAAAACCTGAGGGTCCACCATTCCTGATCCAAGGATCTCTTTCCATCCGGTTCCGCCACATACGCGGCAGTTTTCATCCTCTCCTCGACAGACTAAACATTCGATATCCACTTCAGCAGAGGGCTCTGTGAAAGGAAAGAAGCTGGGGCGAAACCTGATTTTTAATTTTTCATAAAAAAGAATCTTGAGAAAATGTTCCAGAGTCCCTTTGAGATGGGCAAAGGTGATCCCCTTATCCACAACAAGACCTTCCACCTGGTAAAACATCGGAAGATGCGTCGGGTCAGGGGTCTCCCTCCGGTAGACTCTCCCGGGAACGATGATCCGGATGGGAGGCTTCCGTTTTTCCATGGACCGGATTTGAACAGGTGAGGTATGCGTGCGGAGAAGCAGGTCATCTGTGAGATAAAGAGTATCCCAGTCATCTCGAGCCGGGTGATGCGGCGGAAAGTTCAAAGCTTCAAAATTGTAATAATCGGTCTCTATTTCTGGGCCTTCTTCGATCGAAAAACCCATGGAGATGAATATCTCCTCGATCTTTTGCTGGAAGAGGACGACAGGATGAGGGGCACCCCAGTATCCTTTCTCTCCCGGCAGAGTGAGATCGATTGTCCTGGCTCTGGACTCAGGAGCTTCGAGTTTTTTACCGGCTTC
>DAOVAM010000153.1 GCA_030671065.1 Candidatus Aminicenantota bacterium | reverse complement strand
CCTGCATAGAGTATATTTTTTTGGTGAGGGTCTTCCCGTATAACATTCACAGATTCAGAAGGAAGGTTTCCGTTAATCAGATTCCACGTCTGTCCAAAGTCTGCGGAGCTGTAGAGGTATGTTTCAAAATCATCCTCTCGGTATCCGGTCAAAGACACATAGACTGTTCCAAGCTCATGAGAGGAAGCCACAACACGGCTGATCCATTTAGCGGGAAGGCCTTTATTCATTTTAGTCCATTTCTTTCCATCATCCCGTGTGACATGAACATTTCCATCATCTGTCCCGACATAAATCAAACCCGGCAACAAAGGAGATTCACTTATGGCGGTTAATGCTCCATACGGGACATTGCCCTGTCTCTCCGGACCGGGAAGTGTAGATAAATCCGGGCTTATACAGGTCCAGTTATCACCTCTGTTTACGGACTTGAAAAGTTTGTTGGCCCCGTAATAAAGGGTGAAAGGATTATGATGGGAAATGACAAAGGGAGTCATCCAATTGTAGCGAAGAGGAGGTTCTCCCTTTTTCGCTCTCGGCTGGATGTGCTTGGATCGTCCAGTCTTCATATCCTTGCGTCTAAAATAACCAAATTGCTGTTCATAATAGATAGTATTGGAATCCGTCGGGTCGACTAACGTGAAGTAAGAATCCCCTCCTCCCCAGAGGTCGATCCAGACATGCTTCCAGGGATCCTCGATACCATCCTCCTGCTCCTGGTTGCTTGGCCCGTAAAGAGCAGAATCATCCTGTGTCCCTCCATAGATGTTGTATGGAGTCGCTAGATCCACTGATATAGCATAGAATTCAGCAATCGGAAGATTATTGATGTGAAGCCATGTCTTCCCTCTATCATAGGACATGAAAAAGCCTCCATCGTTTCCAAGCAATAATCTGTCCGGGTTTAAAGGATCGATCCACAGGTCATGGTGATCAAGATGAAGAGCTCTTGTGGAGTGATGATAAAGATGGACAACTGTTCCTCCAAGCCTTGTGTATGTTTTTCCTCCGTCCTTTGATGCCGTCAGGTTAACACCCAAAACATAGATCATATTTTCATCATCAGGAGAGACTCTGATATCTCCAAAAGAATAATTGATGCCGGCAATCACGTCGCTTTCATTGACTTTTTTCCATGTTTTTCCTTTATCATCAGAACGGTAAACCTCACCGCCGATTCGGGTCTGCCGACGGCTCTTCTTTTTTCGAGGAAGAGGAGCCTGATTGTCAAGAACAGCATACACAATGTTTGGATTGGTCACAGATACATCCAGTCCGATCCGACCGACATATTTTCCCTTTGGGAATCCACTGGTCAATCTCTTCCAGCTGCGGCCAGCATCTGTTGTTTTGTAAATCCCGCTTCCTTCTCCGCAAATAACATTATTCCAGGCTTTTCGATCTCTTTCCCAGGCCGCTGCATACAGGATTTTGTTGTCAGACGGATCCATGACAATATCTACAACACCAACCCTTGCGGAGATATAAAGGCTTTTGTGCCAGGTTTTTCCCCCATCCATTGTCTTGAACAGGCCTCTCTCTTCATTAAATGTGTACTGATGACCCAACGCGGCGACATAAACAATGTCGGAATTTTTGGGATCAACGGCTATTCTGCCGATATGATGAGAATCATGTAGCCCCATATTCTCCCAGGTTTCTCCTCCATCTTTAGACTTGAATACTCCGGTTCCTGCAAAAGAACTCCTGGCCATAAGATTCTCTCCAGTCCCTATCCAGACTGTTTCAGGATCAGAGTGCGAGACATCTATATCTCCGATGGCAAAAGTGGATTCATTCTCAAATATGGGCTTCCAGGTAACACCATTGTTGATTGTCTTCCAGACATTTCCGGACCCGACTCCTACATATATTGTGGAATTACTTCCAGGAGGACAGGCAATACTCTCAATTCTTCCTCCCTGGAACATCGGTCCGACTGTTCGCCATCTCAGGTTCTTGAAGGGCGATTCTTCCTTGAGCTTCACATGGAGGCTCCAGGATTTCATCCGGCTCTCAGAGTCTGAGGGATTATCTTTAGCTGGTATACCTGTATTCGAGGGAGATAAAAATTGCACACTCAAAAGGAATACACTCAAATAATAAAAAAATATACGGCGTCTTTTCATGGATAACTCCTTTTCTCCACACTTAAAGAGCAGAGAGGGCTCCTTTGACATACCCAACAGATTCCGCAACTCCGGGAAGAGGATCATCGGCATCTTTCTCGAACTCAAAAGAAGCCGTTCCTTCGTAGCCAATTTTAAGGAGTGTCCGGAGGAATTTGGGAATATCGATGACGCCCCGCCCGATCTCCACAGTACTCCCCTCTTCTGCCGCAGCAGAAACATCCTTGATGTGCACATCGAGCAAGCGGTCGGCAAACTTCTCTGTGGATTCAGAGGGATCAACACCACAGCGCTGTGTATGTCCAATATCGATACACAATCCTATTCGCGGATCAAGGTTCCTGATCCTTTCGTAGGCACTCTCCGGAGTAGGATAGCGCTCATCCGTCGGGCCGTGATTATGGATAGCCACTTGAATATCGAACTCCATGACTTTCTCATTCACCAGATCAAGAAGGTTATGCTCAGGGACTCCAATGATGACCTTCATGCCTGCAGCCTGCGCGTAATTGAACGCTCGATGAACTTCCTCTTCATTCTCCATGTACACCACACCACAGCCGTAGAGATCGAGACCTGCCTCCTTGACTTTTCTAGCAACGGCCTTTATCTCTGACTCTGCACTCTCCAACGGAAGATGAAAGCTCTTAAACGCAATCCTCTGCAATCCCAGCCTTTTTGTCATGGTCAGAGTCTCTTCCAGAGGAAACTTCCGGAACGTGTAGGAAGCCATGCCCAGACTCAAATATTTTTGAGATTTTATTGCTTTTCCCTGGCTGCATCCCTGTGAAGCCAGGGTTAAAGACGACAGCGAGGCCGCGGCGGCTCCCATGCCAGCCAGCTTGATAAAATCCCTTCGGTTTGTTTTTTTCATGACACCTCTCCTTTGCAGCTAAGAATCTAATGCAAATACTATACATATTTGGTATCATCTTTGCGAATAAAAAAAGGAGTCGTATCTCAGCATTTGACATTTTCTCTCCATCTTTTTAAATTACTCATGAATCATCTTCTCCCAAAATGTGAAATTCTGTGATGCGAGTCCACACATTAGCAGTTGCGTTTCTTCTAATAGCATGTCTTTCCTGCGTCGCAGATCGGGAAAGCCAACCGTTTTCTAAACATCAAGACAGACTCAACGCCCTTACAGAAGAAGAGAAAGAAGAAGGGTGGATACTCCTTTTTGATGGGAAAAGCTTCAACGGCTGGCGGAGTCTCGGCCGGGATAGGATCCCCGAAGGCCACTGGGTCATACAGGATGGCGCGATCAAAAAAGTACCCAGCGGAAATGTCCCCCTTCAGGAAGACGGACAGCCTCTTGAGGGGGGTGATATCATAACTATCAGGACGTTTGAAAACTTCGAGCTCACCCTGGAATGGAAGATCAGCCCTGCTGGGAACAGCGGGATCAAGTACAACGTCTCGGAAGAAATGTCGACATCTCATTCTCCCATGCGCGCAGCACTCGGATTCGAATACCAGATTCTCGACGACGAAGAACATCCGGATGCAAAAGTTGGAGAAAACAGAACAGCAGCGGCGCTGTATGACATGATCGCACCCGGCGGAAAAAAGCTCAAACCTGTAGGAGAATACAACACAGCCCGGATCATATTCAACGGAAACCATGGAGAGCACTGGCTCAACGGAATCAAGGTTCTGGAATACGACTTGGATACTCCTCGGATGGAATCGCTTCTTGCCGCGAGTAAATACAGGGTTTATCCGGATTTTACCAAGAAGCGGAAAGGACACATCGTCCTCCAGGACCACACGGATGCAGCCTGGTACCGTAATATTAAGATTCGTGAACTAAAGCCGAACTAGGCTTTTTACTGGTTCGCGGGCTTTTTTTAAACGAGAAAGCCTGAAACAGATAAATAAGGGAAGGTTAACCATGAGTCAAAAAAAAATCACACGCCGGAAATTCATTAAATCTGTCTCTGCGGCTGCAGCCGGAGCAGCGCTAACTTTGCCAGCTCTGAGCCACCGCCGCGTCCAAGGGGCCAATGACCGCATACGAGTCGGAATCGTTGGCTTCTCTGATAGAGCCAGGAATACACTCATCCCGGGTTTCCAGAACTATGCTGCCGAATTGAATTTCGAGATTGTGGCTGTCTCAGACATCTGGAAGCGGCGCAGGGAAGAAGGAGTAGAGTTCCTCCAAAAACTCACAGGACGGAAGATCACCGGAATGCGCAACAACGAGGAACTCTATGAATCGGGCATGGTGGATGCGGTGATCATCAGCACCGCAGACTTCCAGCATGCTCTGCACTGTATCCAGGCTGTGGAAGCGGGCAATGATGCTTATGTGGAAAAGCCTTTTGCGAACAGGATGAAAGACGCACGTGCAGCGCTCAAGGTTGTTGAAACGAGCAGCAAGATCGTCCAGATCGGAACACAGCGGAGAAGCGCGCGAAACTACATCCAGGCCAATAATTTTATCCGCTCCGGACGATTCGGAGACATCGTGACAGTGGAGATGACCTGGAATGTCAACCAGCCCGGGCGATGGCGCAGACCTCGCTTAGTGGAAGCCCTCCAGAAAGAAGATGTGGATTGGAAACGGTACCTCATGAATCGCCCCTACGAGCCCTGGAATCCTCGCAAATACATAGAATACCGCCTCTTCTGGCCCTATTCCTCCGGGATACCCGGCCAGTGGATGGTCCACCAGATAGACACCGTGCACTGGTTCACCGGCCTGCCGCGTCCGAGGAGTGTGGTGGTCAATGGCGGGCTGTATCTGTGGAAAGACGGACGGAAAAATTGGGACACACTCACAGCTGTCTTTGATTACGGTTCCTTCAGGAATAAGTCCAAAGGATTCCAGGTCGTGTATTCTTCCCGGCAGACAAATTCTGCTGGAAGCGTCAAGGAGTTGTATTTCTCGAACAGCGGCATGCTTAACCTGGCTTCCAACAGGATCACGCCTGAAGGCGGCCTCACACAGAGGATGGCTGCAGCCATGGGAATGGAAGAGAACAGATTGCCTGAAATGCCAATCGCCGATGCGGGCAGAGTGGAGACAGCAGCCAACACAGGCACCGATAATGCCAGCTTCGCACATATGCGGAACTGGATGGAATGCGTGCGCGAGCGAAAAAAACCGAACGCGGATATCAGAGCGGGATACGATCACTCCGTGGCACTCTGTATGACGATCAAGGCAATGCACACAGGAAAGCGCGTCAGCTTCAACGACACTAAACAGAAAGTCGTTGTCAAGTAAGATAGGGACGTTATTCTAGATCAATAATCCGGCAGTACTCTCTAGATGACATTACGAATTTTATATTTGAACACATTCGAGAGAGGACAGCAATCCCACCTGCTTGTCATTGCGAGCGCAGCGCGGCAATCTCCTTAGACAAAAGTGTCATTGCGAACAGAGTGAAGCAATCTCATATAAGGGAATACATTTTTTCGTATGAGATTGCCACGCTGCGCTCGCAATGACAATTCAAAGTTGGAGACCGTCATACGGCTTGCAATGACAGGTTCGTCAACTCTGACCTGGTTTCCAGCCTTTCATGCTGTCATACACTTCTTTGAGTATCCTTATACACTCATCCATCAGCTC
>DAOVAM010000094.1 GCA_030671065.1 Candidatus Aminicenantota bacterium | reverse complement strand
TACAGCAGGACAGGCGCAGAGTTTGATCTGGAAATCGACCATTTCATCACGGAAACGGTCGATTTTTTCTGCGATTTTTTCCTGTTCGGTCATGGGATCCTCCATTTTTTGCGGATGATAGCACCGCTTTGAGCTTTAAGCAATCCTTGAAAACTCCTTTTAGTTCTGTATGAAGAGGGCTTCTCACATTCAGATTTCATGTTTGTCTCGTTTTTTATTCTTGAATCGGCCTGTTCAATTTAAACTTCCCGGGGGCGGGATAACATCCTGTATCCGATAAAAGCATAGTGTACTGCAGAGAGAAGCGTGAAAATAAGAGTGAGATAATAGAGCCAGATAAGAAGAGAAGATGAAATCTGCCTGACATTGAGGAAAAGGACAAGAAGAGGAACCAAGACCTGGAGGACAGTGCATGTTTTTCCGAGTAAAGAGGGCAGAAAAGTTTTTTGTCCTTTCAGCTTAAACAGGACTAAGGCTGCGGAGGCTATGAGCAGGTCTCGGCCGATCACAGATACTGTTAGCCATACAGGAATAACATTCGGCGAGTTCAGCGACGGTAGAGTCAGGATGATAAAAGAAGCTGTCATTAGTAATTTGTCTGCCGCTGGGTCAAGAAAGGCACCAATTTTTGTTTTTTGATGCAAAAGTCGAGCTGTGAAGCCATCCAAAATATCTGTGAGGCCCGCAAACAGGAAGACAATAAAGGCTTCGGTAATTTTTCGGTTAACCATCAAAACCAGGAAAACTGGAATCAGAAAGATTCGTAACAAGCTCAGAATGTTAGGCAGGTTCAGTATGTCATTCCTTTTATTTTTGCTCATCCTGAGTACTCTTCAGTTTATGAAAAGCAGCTTATTTAATCAAAGCCAAGATGATATCCAAGAGCTTTATGGCTTCTTCTCCTGAGACAGTCAGATCGGGCTGGAAGGCTCTATCCATGGTGAGTTCCATGATGCCGTAGGAAAGCATTTTAACTATCGATGGGTAATAGTAATTCTGAGGCAATATGTCTGAGATTCTGATTTTATTTGGGGGGATTTGCTGGATTAATTTGAATCCTTTTTTCTCTAAATAAAGTGCTAAACGAGAGAAGATTTCTGCGATTTCCGCCCGATTCAACATCTTTTTCGGCTGAAAAGTATGATTCGGATATATATTCATGATCTGCAAAGACGTGATTTGAAGGATAAACTTGGAAGCCCAGGAAACGGACGTGTCAATAATGATTGGAGGCGTTTCTGTGGATTCATCCACGATCCCTTTGAACTTGATGGCAAGGAGGGCAGCCATCTCTTCTCGAGTTATGGCTTCTGAGGAAGGGATAGAATCATACAGAGCAGGAAGCTCAACAATCCCGAGTTGGTTTCTCAGGTCTTCGATTCTATCTTGAGTTTCTTCCTTTTCTGGCTCCAGCTTAGACAGCTGCTCGTACCGAGAAAGGCTCTTTGTGAGTTGTCCGGCTTGGAAAAGGGTCTCGGCATAATTTCTCAATATGTCTGAGTTTTCGGGCTCAGCCGAGCTTGCAGCTTTAAGATGGACAAGAGCATTTTGAAGCTTGTTTTCTTTTTTATAAATTTCTGCGAGCTTGAGATGAGAGTCTGTGTGTTGAGGGGCATAATACAGGGCTTTCAACAGAGCTGCTTTACCTTTTTTTATGTCATCTGAATCAAGCGCAGATTCTGCTTCTGCGAGAACTTCCTCTAGTTTTCTAGCCTTGAGAGATTCGTACTGCTGCTTCGCCCAGAGGTTATCCGGTTCTGTTTTGAGAACTTCCCTGAGTGCGGCGAATGCCTGGTCTTCTTGTCCCGTTTTTTGATAAATCTGGGCCAGACCAGAATGGGCAAGTGCCAGCTCCGGGCGATATTGCAGAGCCTGTCTGAAAAATTTCTCAGCTGCTTGCAGCTTGTTCGATAGAGAGTTGATATAGCCTAAACCTACGGCGTAGATTGGACTTTCTAATCCCAGCTTTGAGAATGTCTTTTCAGCTCTACTCTCCCTGCCTTGCTTCAAATCGCTCCAGCCTTCTTCTGCGAGAATTCTCTCTTCAAGCGAAAGCTCGGACACGACCGAGGGAGGGAGATTTCCGATGTGCAATGATGGAGGCGGCCCTTGGGTCGTGGCACAGGACCAAAGCAATACCAGAGGTAAAAAAATGCTAACTGTTTTTTTCACCAATTTTCTTCTCCTCTTTTTATGTAAGGAAAATAATTCACTATTGAGCGGGGATCGGCCATGATCTTTAATTCAGAATAATCCCCGTTTTCTCTTTTTTTCAGGATCACGGTCCATCTCGAAAAGGAATCGATCAATTCTTTTTGAGATTTAGGGATACGCAGATAGAATAATTCCATGTCCCGAAACAGGATGGATCTAATGTAGTCCTTGAGAATCTGGATCCCATCCCCAGTTTTTGCGGAAACATAGATGGAATGACTGTTCATGGAGAGGTTTTTTTCTAAGAGTACATTTTTGTTTGGGAGTTGATCGATTTTGTTGAAAATTTTGATTATCGGTATATCGGGGATTCCGATATCTGAAAGAGTGGCCTCGACAGCTGTGATCTGATTTTCGCAGTTGGAGTTGGTGATATCTATTGCGTGCAGAATGCAATCCGCTTCTTTGAGTTCTTCGAGGGTCGCTCTGAAGGAGGTGATCAATTCCACAGGAATTTTCTTGATGAAGCCGACAGTATCGCTCAGGAAAAAATAGAGACCATCTGAAAAATTCACACGACGCAGGATGGGGTCCAGAGTTGCAAAGAGCTGAGGCGATGTAAACATTTTCTCATGAGAGAGATGGTTGAATAGAGTGGATTTGCCGGCATTCGTGTATCCCACGAGTGATACGAAGGGAATCGGGCTTTTTTTCCTTCTCTGTCTTTGGGTGGCTCGTCTTTTTTGAATCTTCAGGATCTCTTTTTTGATTTTAGAGATCCTATCCTGGATCCTCCGTCTGTCCTCTTCCAGCTTTTTCTCTCCGGGGCCTCGAGTTCCGATGCCGCCTCCCAGGCGTGAAAGGGCCGTTCCTTTCCCGAGCAGGCGGGGGAGGTAGTAGTTGAGCTGAGCATGTTCGACCTGTAGTTTTCCTTCCTTGCTCCTCGCTCTTTGAGCGAATATGTCCAGGATCAATTGAGTCCGGTCTATGACTTTTGTCTGAATATCGTCTTCCAGGTTCTGCTGTTGGATGGGGCGGAGGTCATTGTCGAAAATAATGAGGTTGGCCTCTGTTTCATCTTTTAGGCGGATGATTTCTGCAACTTTTCCCTCTCCGATGAGGTATTTTGGACTTATTTCCTGACGGAATTGGAACATTTCGGCAACGATTTCAGCTCCTGCGGTGCTGGCCAGTCCTCTAAGTTCTTTCATGGATTCCTTGGCTTCTGATTTTTCCTTCCGGTTTTTTGCAAAATGGATGAGAATGGCGAGTTCCATTTTTATACGAGTTTATCCTTCGCAAATTTTAGTATTGGATCGAAATCGTTCGGAGAAAACCACTCTATCCCTTTCATCTTTCCGAACCAGGTCATTTGTCTTTTTGCATAATGGCGAGTATCCCTTTTTGTCAAAGAGTTTGCGTCTTCCAGGGAAATTTCATTTTTGAGATACTGAAGAGCGTATTTATACCCAAGAGCGCGGAAGGGCGGAGAATTTTCATGTATTCCTTTTTGCAGAAGATGTTCCACTTCTTGGATGAGGCCTCTTTCGAACATTTTGTCTGTTCTCTGTTCTATCCTTCTGTAGAGTTCCTGCCTTTCTAATTTTAACCCAATTTTTATTATATTGAAATCTTCCACAGATGATTTTGTGTTGGAGAAGTGTTCAGAAATTGGCTTTTGCGTCGAGAAGTAAACTTCCAGAGCCCGGATGATCCTGATCTTATCATTACTGTGGATTTTTTGACAATAGACCGGATCGACTTCCATGAGTTTCGCTCTCAGGCTCTCCAAACCCTTTTCCTGGGCTTCCTTTTCCAGTTTCTGGCGGAGCACCGAATCACTTTTTCCTCCTGGAAAGAGACCATCGATGAAGGCCTTCAAGTAGAGGCCAGTTCCTCCGACGATAAGAGGAAGTCGTTTTTTTTTGATGATTGCGTTCACGGCTTTAAGGGCCATATCGACAAAGTCCGCTGCCGTGAATTGAGTCGCGGGATCTACGACATCCTGGAGATGGTGGGGGATACCCCCTCTGTTTTCTTTTGAGATTTTATCTGTTCCGATATTGAAGTCTTTGTAGACCTGCATGGAATCGCAGTTGATGATTTCACCTCTTAGCTCTTTGGCGAGCTTTACTGAAGTGGTGCTTTTTCCAACGCCTGTGGGACCCAGGATGACGATGATATTTTTGTTTTTAGATTGCAATTTTTATCAAAAGATAAATCACGAGGAGTGTTATGAAGATTAAAAGAGCGAGAATCTGTTTCCTTTTCAATGTTCTTTGCCTGTATTTGGAAGGTTTTTGTGGAATGAGGTGTCTGTTAGACTCGGTCGGAGCCTGATGTTTTTCATGCCGATAATGTATAGATGAAGGAGCTTTCTGTCAAACGAAAGCGAGGATTTATCCGCCGAATCGACTGCCCAAGGCACCTAATCCGATGTACAGGAGGCTCTTGAGGAACCAGAATCCGTAGGAGAGGAAGAGGGACTTCTTTATATCGATCTTGAAGACAGAAGAAATTCCGAACGCGAGTATTCCAAAAAACCAGATCTGAAAGAAATCAATCTGACTCAACACCCGAAAACTCGTCGATGTGATTTCCATCTTGGGGAAAAACAGAGCAAGACTGGTTGTGGTCTGCATGACGGATTTTCTTGTGAGAATCAGGATAAGGCGAACGGCATTTCCGAAGATATTGTTGACGAAGCTTGCGTGGAGATAGACGGATAAGGTTTGTTTATAGCTGCCTTCAGTCGAAACCATACGACCGAATGCCAGGAGAATCAGAGGAGGAAGGAAGAAACCGATCATTGTCGTGAAGAGAGGACCAATAACTGTAAAAACGATGAAAAACCATTTGGGGGGATTTTCCAAAAAATCGAGCTGCTGCTGGTACGCTTCTTCTCCCAGCCTTTCCTGGAGCTCGACATTGCTTTTCAGGCTTTGAATCTGGTCTTTTTGAGCATAGGGCAGGACAATGACGGAAAAGACCATGATGACAACAAGAAGAACAATCATGGTATCCATCCAGACCGGTTTTTCGGAGATTGCTTTGAGTGTATCCTTGGGATTGAAAAATACTCCCTGCAAACGGTTGAAAAAGTTCATGTTTTATCCTCCTTTGCGTTCGTCTCTGATGATCTTTCCATCCTTGAGAAAAAGAATCCGCTGGGCTTGATCGGCAATATCTCTATCGTGAGAGACCATGATGATGGTGTTTCCCTGGGAGTGAATTTTGTGGAACAGAGAGAGAATTTCTTGTCCAGTTTTGGAATCCAGATTGCCTGTGGGTTCATCTGCAAGAAGAATGGAAGGTTCGTTGACCAGAGCCCGGGCAATGGCCACTCTCTGTCTTTCCCCCCCTGAGAGTTCAGAAGGGCGGTGGCTCATCCGATCATTCATCTCAACCATTTCTAAGGCCCTTAATGTCTTGTTCTCTCGTTCTTTCTTCTTGGCCCCCTTGTAGATGAGAGGAACCTCCACGTTGTGGAACGCTGTGGCTCGAGGCAAGAGATTAAAGACCTGAAAGACAAATCCGATTTCAGTGTTGCGTATGTAGGCCAATTCATTGTCACTGAGGGTGCTGACTAATTTTCCATTGAGGTGGTACTTTCCTTTTGTCGGAGTGTCGAGACATCCTATGATGTTCATCAGGGTAGATTTCCCAGAACCGGAAGGCCCCATGATGGCCACAAATTCATTCCGGGAAATGGTGAATGTTGCCTCGCAGAGCGCATTGACTTCTTGTTTTCCAAGCTGGTAAATTTTCCAGAGGTCTTCAGCGGCGATGAGGGTGTTGTTTTCGTTTGTCATGATATTTATTCTTCAGCTTTTTTTTCTTCCTGTTTGATGAGCATGTCGTCTTTGAGCTGCCTGAGTGCACTATAAGGGCCAACAACGATTTCCTGTCCTTCTTCCAAGCCAGATATGATTTCAATCATCATCTCACCCATGATTCCCTTTTCCACAGGGATAAATTTCACGCGGTTGCTCTCGACGACATAAACTCCCTCTTCTTGCTCATCGGTGTTCTTGTTTTCTTCATCCTTTTTCTCCCTGAGAACAAGAGCGGAAATCGGTACGGCCAGGGCCTCTTTTTTTTCTGCTGTGATGATATCCGCAGAGGCGGAAAGGCCAGGCTTGAGGCTTTGCGGGGGAGCGACGAGCGTGATGATAACCTTAAAGTCCTTGGATTCCTGGGAAGTGGTTGCTTTTTGAAGCGCGGAACTTCCGATTTCGGTGACCTCTCCCATGATGATCTGATCAGGGAGAGCATCGACTCTCACTTCCGCTAGATGCCCGATCTCGACTCCTATGACATCTGTTTCATCCACTTCCACTTCTACTTCCATGACAGAGAGGTCGGCGATCGTCATCAGGATGGTTCCTGGATTGTTCATTGTGCCGATCATAGCGATCTCTCCCTCTTCCACACGCAGGCTTGTGATTATTCCGTCGATCGGAGAGTTGTAGACAGTCTTGCTCAGAGTGTCCAGAGTACTCTGGAGTGAGGCCTGGGCTTGATCGATCTGGAAGAGAATGGCCTGATGTTGGGCTTTAGATATGTCATGCTGCGCTTTGCCTGTCTCGAGTTGTTCTTCAGAGATGAGCTTTTCTTCAAAAAGCTTTATCTGTCTTTCATAGAATTTTTCATCTCTTTTCAATGTGGCTTCAGCTCTTATGAGCTCCGCTCTGTAAGAGGAAATAAGAGCGCGGTCCCTGTCCGCCATGGCTTCATACTGAATGGAATCGAGCTTCAAGAGAAAATCATCAACGTTGACTCTTTGCCCTTCTTCTACTCCTATCTTGATGATCCTTCCTGCGACATGGGCACTGATATTCACATTTTTTT
Organism: Candidatus Aminicenantota bacterium; assembly: GCA_030671065.1. GTDB lineage: Bacteria > Acidobacteriota > Aminicenantia > Aminicenantales > Aminicenantaceae > SOIA01. The sequence goes on along the minus strand of DAOVAM010000094.1, from coordinate 410 downwards.
TCGGTTTGATTTCACCGGATGCTGAGATTTTGGACGTCAAGTTCTCTTTTTCAACTTTTTCCACAGTCACTTTCAGAGATTTCTCTCTTTGAGACTGGAGGTTGAAGATAATCAGGATTGTGACGAAAAGAATGACGCTAAAGATGATGATCGTTTTTTTCCTTCTCTTGAAAAAGCTCTTTTTTTCACTCATTGTTCATGCCTCTGTAAGTTAGTTATCTTATTATATTACGGAAAAAAAGGCAAAGGGTTCAGCATAAAGAGTTGCCTCTCCACACTTGTTAGTTCATAGGGGACGTTACCCAAGGTACCACCACTTTTTTTAAATAAGTTGGTCACTCCCACTTAATTTAAAGTAAGAAATGAAAGGGATAGCGTGACAACAAAAGGTGGGACCGTTGGGGAAGGCC
>DAOVAM010000279.1 GCA_030671065.1 Candidatus Aminicenantota bacterium | reverse complement strand
CTATCTCTTTTCATATTTGCCATTTACAATGGACTTGCTGAAACAGGACATTGAACACATTTTCCATATATATTTCTCATTTTATGTCGGCATTCTTTACCCTTCGGGCGAGCCGATCTCACCACAAAGCCTTCGTTGTAGCCCACTCGCGGTAGTTCACTACAGCTTCGTGGGCCACTGCCTCGCCTTTGCAGCAATCTCAACTCGTGAATAATCCAGGATAGATATTCATTCGTATCTTAAAGAATTAACAGGATTTGTGCTGGCCGCCCTTATTGTCTGGTAACTTACGGTCAGCAAAGAGATGACAAGAGCGAGTGCTGCCGACGCCACAAACACCCATAAGCTGATACCTGCCCTGTAGGCAAAATTTTGAAGCCACTTGTTCATGGCAAAATAAGCCACTGGCCATGCTAAAAGATTGGCCATCAGGACTTTTATGAGGAATTCCCTGTTCAGCAGAAGAATGATCCCTGGGACAGAGGCGCCGAGGATTTTCCGAATGCCTATCTCTTTTGTTTTCTGAGTGGTGACGTGCGAGGCAAGACCGAAGAGTCCTAATCCAGCGATAATGATAGCCAGTGCCGCAAAGGCAGTAAAGGTCTTTCCCGCTTGAATCTCCGTGTTATACAACTGGGCGAAGTTATCGTCGAAGAATACATAATCCAGGGGTTGGGCAGGAACGAATTCTCTCCACAGCTTCTCCATAAAGCGGATGGTTTCTTCGATTCTTTGGGGGCGGACCCTGACTGAAAGATACATCAGCGGTCGATTCTCGATGAGAATTGATGCCATAGGACGCATGTTGAAATGGAGAGATTCCAGATGAATATTTTCAACGACACCAATGACACTGTATGGTTTGTTCTTGAATTCTGTGAGAAGCAGTTGTTCTTCGAGAGGGGATTCCATATTGAGTGCTTTTACAGCGGCCTCATTCAGAATAACAGCAGAAGAATCTGTCGAATGCTCCTTGCTGAAATGGCGTCCCTCCACCAGCTTTATTTTGTACGTGTCCATGAAGTCATAGTCGGTAGATATCGTTACCAGGGTGTGGTTCATGTTGCTGCCCTCTCCCGGTTTTTGGAAAACTTTAACTTCGAGGAGCATCTGGGGGAGTGAATCTGTGAATGTGGCGTTAATAACATCCGGATTCTGTTTGAGCCTCTCTTTGAATGCCGCCCTTTCTGCTCCGAGTTTTCTCGCTCCCTGGATGATGACAACATGGTCCTTATCGAATCCCAGGTTTTTGTTGCGGACATAACGCAATTGGCTGTCAATCACGAAAGTGCTGATGAAAAGAATGATGGATGCGACGAATTGAAAAACAACAAGAACATGCCTGAATTGACGTCCCTTTATTCCGGATCGGGATTGCCCTTTTATCACATCAACGGCTTGAAATGATGCGAGGAGAAACGCGGGGTAGATGCCGGCCGCCACACCGATGATCACTGCACCGATAAGAATCCCGAATACAAAGGTCCAGCTCATAAAAGTGGACAAGGAATAATCTTTTCCCACAAGGTTATTGAATACAGGAAGGAACAGCTCGACCAATATCAACGCCACGAGTATAGCAATTGAGGTGAACACACTGGATTCGGCCAGGAATTGCCTGATGAGTTGTTTCCTGTTGGAGCCCACGACTTTTCGGATACCCACCTCTTTGGCTCTTTGGGCGGATCTTGCTGTGGCCAAGTTGATAAAATTGATGCAGGCAATAACCAGAATAATAAATGCGATGGCTGCAAATATAGTAACCGTGTTGATATTTCCAGGTGGCTCGAATTCATTTTCTACTTTTGAATGCAGATGAATATCCAGAAGCGGCTGAAGGAAAAAGCCTATGAAGTTACCGGATTCAATGAACTTGTCATATGAGATCCCCATTGCCCTTTTTACTATCGGCTCATAATATTTACGCGAAAATTCTGGGAATTTGGCTTCTATTTGGTCGGGAGTGACATTCTCTTGGACGAGAATATAGGTATAAACGGCTGTGTCATACCAGTCAGGATCCCGGCTTTTTCTGAGCGATGCGAAAGTAGCGAGAAAATCAAAATGGAAATGGGAATTTTCCGGAAGAGATTTGGCGATTCCAGTCACCTTGTAAGGTGTCCCATCCTCTAAAATCAGCATTTTCCCGATAGGATCTTCCTCTACAAAATATTTCTTTACCATTTTTGGAGTTAAAACGACCGAATTTTGCTCTTTAAGTACAGCCTTCTCATCCCCTTCGACGAGTGGAATGGTTAATACATCAAAAACTGTGGGATCTGCCCACACGAACTGTTCTTCCATGAACTGTTTGTCTCCATACCGGACGTAAACATTTCCCGTACGGAATTGTTTATACATCCTCGTGGATGCCTTCACTTCAGAAAAATCTTTGACCATGGCTTCAGCAAGAGGGGAGGGCGCCAGAGCGCAGTCAAAATGATTCGTTCCGACATTGAATCGTAGAGGGACTCTGTATATGTGACGGGCTTTTTCATGAAAGCGGTCGTAGTTCAGTTCACTCTGAACGAAAAATAAGATCAGGATACAACTGGCAATTCCGATGGCGAGACCGACAATATTGATGAATGAATAT
>DAOVAM010000117.1 GCA_030671065.1 Candidatus Aminicenantota bacterium | reverse complement strand
CGATAAAAGAAAAAAGTAAAAAAAATGATTCGTTCCAGACAATCAAGGACAATCTGGAAGAGGAGATCATAAAGATACTCTCCCATTTCCCCTCCGAAATCGGCCTTGACCGATCCCAGTCTGTCATCATGATGGTCGGTGTCAACGGTGGCGGAAAGACAACCTCTCTGGCAAAGCTGGGCTTCCATTTCAAGCAGAAAGGCAAAAGTATCCTGATGGTGGCAGCTGACACGTTCAGAGCTGCAGCTCAAGAACAGCTTATTATATGGGGAAATAAATTGAATATTCCTGTTATAAAAGGCCAGTATGGGGCAGATCCTGCTGCAGTGGTCTATGACTCCATACATTCATTCAAGGCCCATTCTTACCAACTTCTATTAGTCGACACAGCCGGAAGGATCCATACGAATGCCAATTTAATGAATGAGATGGAAAAGATCAAACGTGTCATCTCGAAACAAATCGAAGGAGCCCCCCATGAGATCCTTCTCGTCCTGGATGCCACTGTAGGACAGAATGCACTGATCCAGGCTAAGGAATTCCTGAAATTTTCAGGCTTAACCGGAATTTTCCTGTCCAAGCTGGATGGGACAGCCAAAGGAGGAAGCGTTATCAGTATCGTTGATGAGCTGAAGCTCCCCGTCAAGTTCATAGGCATCGGAGAGAACGAAAAAGATATGCTCTATTTCTCTCCACAGGAATTTACCAAGGCTCTACTTTCATGAATAATCTCAAAGATATTTCTTATCTCCAGATGGCGTATGGACTCGCTGAAAAGGCCATAGGATGGGCAAGTCCAAATCCCTATGTTGGAGCAGTGATCGTCAGGAGAGACGTTGTGGTCGGCGAGGGCTATCATGAGAGACCTGGAAAACCTCATGCCGAAGTCCTTGCTCTTCAGAAAGCGGGGTCTCTTTCACAGAACAGCACAGCCTACACCAATCTTGAACCGTGCGTCCACTGGGGGAAGACGCCTCCCTGTGTGGAAGCCCTGCTTCAAGCTCGAATAGGAAAAGTCGTCATTTCCGACTTTGATCCCAACCCGCTTGTTTCAAACAAGGGCGTAAAAAAACTTAAAGAGGCAGGGATTGCGGTTTCAACGGGCCTCCTCAGAGAAAAAAACAGAGGCCTGAACGAAACATATATCAAATACATCACAAAAAAAATTCCGTTTGTCGCTGCCAAGGCTGCTATCAGTCTCGACGGGAAGCTCGCAACCCACATATTCTCTTCCCAGTGGATATCTTCTTCTGAAACGAGAAAATACATTCACCTCCTTAGAGGAGAGTTTGATGCGCTCATGATCGGTGTTAACACACTTATCAAGGACGATCCCTTACTGACCATCCGTCATTCCAACTGGAGAAGAAAACATTTGGTGCGGATCATCCTCGATTCTCATCTTCGTTTTCCTCTAAAATCCAGGATTCTCTCCACCCTATCCCAGGGAAAAATCCTGGTTTTCACTCTCAAAAACGCTCCTCAGAGGAAAGTTGACGCTCTCCAAATCAAGGGCGTGCAGGTGATTCCTCTCTCTTCCCGTCGTGTAGATTTAGACAAAGTGCTCTCTTGGCTTGGCAAGCATGAGATATCGAGTGTGCTGGTAGAAGGTGGCGGTCGCCTGTTGACAGCCCTCCTCGAAGAAAAATTGGCTGATAAAATCTTTGTCACTCTCTCCCCTAAGCTCATAGGCGGAATAACAGCACCATCTCTTCTCCAGGGAAAAGGCGCAGACTTCATCAAGGATTCACTTGCATTGAAAAGAACACACTCTTTTCAGATTGATGAAGATATCATTATGGAAGGATATTTTTAATGTTTACAGGAATCATCCATCATCTGGGTCGGTTTAGAGGATACCGCCGGGGAAAACAGGAAATCGCTATAGATGTGCCCTCCGGCCTTTCCCGATTAGAGATCGGCGAAAGCATCGCCGTCAACGGTGCCTGTCTCAGCGTGATCAAAAAAGAGAAAGGCTCTTTTTTCTTCAGTCTCTCCCAGGAAACTCTCCAAAAAACAACCCTGGGAGCACTCCGGCCAGGAGAAAGGCTCAATCTCGAACTGCCTCTCACTCTTTCCTCACTCCTGAGCGGGCATCTCCTCACAGGCCACGTGGACTCCCGATGCAAGGTGCTCAAAATTATGAGTAAAGATAAGGGGAAAAGATTGACCGTTTCCTACCCTCCTGAACTCCAGCCCTATTTTATCCCTCAGGGATCAGTCGCACTGAACGGAGTCAGTCTCACCATTGCAGATCTGGGACCTTCCTCGCTTGAAGTTGAACTCATACCCGTAACGCTGGAAAAGTCCAATTTGAAGGACCTCAAAAGAGGAGATTCGGTCAATATAGAATGTGACATGATCGGGAAATACGTGTATAATTGGGTATCCAAAGAAAAACTGTAGCCTGCAGCAAAAGAACAAAGGACAAACAATGAAAAAACTCAAAACAGTGACAGTCGAGCAGGCCATAAAAGCTGTAAAAACGGGAAAAATCATCATCATCATTGATGACGAAGATCGAGAGAATGAAGGCGACCTCATGGTTGCCGCTGAAAAAGCCACTCCAGAAATCATCAATTTTATGACCAAGCACGGTCGAGGGCTCATCTGCTTGCCCCTGACCAAGGAAAGACTGAAGGAACTCCATTTGCCTCTAATGGTTCGGGATAACACTGCTCCCTACCAGACAGCTTTCACTGTTTCCATAGATGCCAGAGAAGGCGTCACAACAGGAATCTCTGCCCAGGACAGAGCCAAGACAGTCTTGAAGGCCATCGACCCAAAAACACAGGCCTCTGACTTGACTCGACCGGGTCATATTTTTCCTCTCGAAGCAAGGGAAGGAGGAGTGCTGGAAAGAGCGGGCCAGACAGAAGCCTCTGTGGATATCGCCAGGATAGCCGGTTTAAGGCCAGCAGCGGTTATCTGCGAAATCATGAATGAAGACGGCACAATGGCCAGGATGCCCCATCTCGAACAGTTCAGCCAAACTCATAACATTCCCATCCTGGCTATAGCTGAACTCATCAAATACCGGATGAAACACGAAAGGCTTGTGAAAAAGATAGAGGAGGCCAACCTGCCCACAAGATTCGGAGATTTCAAGATTGTGATCTTTGAAGACTCCATCCACAAAGAACACTACATGGCTTTAGTCAAGGGAGAAATTAAAAAAGATGAGCCTACTCTTGTCCGGGCTCATTCTCAATGCCTCACCGGAGATACGTTTGGCTCGATTCGTTGCGATTGTGGAGAACAGCTCCACAAGGCCATGAAAATGGTCAACAAGGAAGGAAGAGGAGTCATCCTTTATATCCTCAATCATGAAGGGAGAGGCATAGGCTTCACCAATAAGATCAAAGCCTATGCCATCCAAGATCAAGGCGTAGACACCGTCGAAGCCAATAAAAAACTGGGCTTTAAAGCTGACCAGAGAGATTATGGGATAGGCGCTCAGATCCTGGTCGCCCTGGGAGCCAATAAGCTCCGTTTGATCACGAATAATCCTCGAAAATTCGTTGGATTGTCTGGATATGGATTAGAGATTGTGGATCGTGTACCCCTCGAAGTTCCACCGAATAAGAACAACATCAACTACCTGAAAACAAAGAAAGAAAAAATGGGGCACATCCTGGATATGGTTTAAACTCTGGGGAACGTCCCCTATTGTTTTTTCTCAAGAATAAAAGTCACAGGGCCGTCATTCACCAGGCGGATTTCCATCAGGGCTCCGAAAATTCCTGTTTCAACCTTTACGCCTCTTTGCTTAATCAGGTCCATAAAATAGCAGAACAGCGTTTCCGCTCTTTCCGGCTCCTCCGCGTTGTCAAAACTGGGCCTCCTTCCTTTCTTCACAGAACCGGCAAGTGTAAACTGCGAGACCGCGAGCACATCGCCTTGAATATCCAGCAATGACAGATTCATCTTCTCTTCTTCATCAGGAAAAATCCTCAACTCGATGATCTTATTGGCTAAATAGTTCGCCTCCTGTTGAGTATCTCCCTTTTCGATCCCAACAAGCAGACACACTCCCTGCCCGATTTCCCCAACAACATTCTGTTCGACATCAACCGTAGCCTGTTTGACCCGCTGCAGGACTACCTTCACTGCTTTTCCCCGCTATCCTTTGAGTCTTCTTTGCGCGAAAAAACATCTTTCAAACTTCTTAAATCTTCATGGCTAAACAATATGCTCAGCACCACATAGACCAGAATTCCCAAGCCAATGGCTGCAGATAAAATACCTAGCTGCTCCAGAAAGATCATTCCAGGAAAATCAAACTGTCCCATAAAAAACCAGACCGCAAAGCCCATCACCGCTGCCGAGAAAGCAGATTTTACGGCTGATACTACAATCTCTTTTTTCTGTATCCGTCCAATCTTTCTCTCCAGGAGAAAGAAAAGCGCAATAAAATTCAAGACGGATACCAGAGATAAGGCTAGGGCTATGCCACTGACCCGCAAAGGATTCATCAAAATCAAAGAGAGACCAATGTACGTGATCATAACAAAAAAGGCCACTATAACCGGGGTTTTAATATCCATAAAGGAATAAAAAGCAGGAGCAAGAATCTTCACACCAGATATGAACGGGAGGCCAAAGGCAAAATAAAACAGGCACTGGGAGGTCATTGCAGTTGATAGACCGCTAAATAGACCTCTCTCCAGGAGCACCTGAATGATGGGGCGATGAAGGATTAAAAGTCCCACCATGGCTGGCAAGGTTATGAACACTATAAACTTGAAAGAAAAGACAAGAGTTCTTTTCATGCCTTGAATATCGCGGCGGACAGCTTGTTCGGAAAAAGTCGGCAGGAGGGCGATCGAAAGCCCGATAGAAAACAGGCCCAGCGTAAGCTCCTGTACCCTGGAAGCGTAGTAGAGTGAGGATGCACTCCCCACTTCAAGATAAGTGGCCAGCATTCGGCTTATGGCATAGTTGATCTGGATAATTCCAGCACCGAACAAACCCGGAACCATGAGCTTCCCGACTTTGCGCACCGCTGGATGAGTAAAGGAAAGGCCGAACTTAAAACGCATCCCGTTTCGCCACAAGAAAGGCACTTGGATGGCCAGCTGCAGGACACCTCCGACAACCACTCCTACAGCGAAAACAAAGACAGGTTCCTCAGTTTTATCGGCAAACACAAGCGCGGCTGTGATAATCGCCAAGTTGAACAGGACTGGAGTAAAGGCCGGAACAAAGAATTTGTGGAAAGAGTTGAGAATAGCCATGGAAAGGGCAGCCAGACTAATCAGGAAAATATAGGGAAATATGATCTGAGTCAGAACAGTCGTCAGTTCCCATTTCCCAGAAACCTCTCCAAAACCAGGGGCGATAATCCTGACTAAAAGAGGAGAAAGCACAATGCCCAAAACCATGATACCAGCCATAATCAAGGTCAAATCAAAGAAAAATGCGTTCGCAAACTTCCAGAGTTCTTCCTTTGATTTTTCCTTCTTTATCTGAGTAAATACAGGGATAAAAGCTGCAGTCATGGCTCCTTCAGCTGTCAGCCTCCTCATCAGATTGGGGATGAGATAGGCAATGGTAAAGGCATCCATGCTATGGCCTGTCCCCATAAACTTGGCCTGGAGGATGTCTCGAAATAAACCCAACACCCTGCTCAGCAAGGTCGGGATAGCCATAATAAAAGTGGATCTCAACACTCTTCGGTTCTGATCTCTCTGTTCCATCTTAATCCACCGACTCAGATTTTAAGCCGTAAACACACAAGGCTAGAGTTCCCAGTGATACCCTGAATAGCTGCACCAACCTCTTCTGGTGCATTCTTCCAACCCTTTTTTCTCCGCCCTCCATCCACTTTTTATGTGACTCACAAACCTTAACATATTGACTTCAAAGAAAATTTATCTTATCATACATTTTTCAAAAAGGAGAGAGAAATGGCTATTCACAAATCGGCCGCGCGACAGTGGAGACGAAATCTACGCAGGAATGCCATAAACAGAAAGAACAAATCTGCCCTGCGAAGACAAATCAAGAAATTAAGAGAAGCCCTCCAGAGCAAAGATAAGGATGCTATCCAGCAACTTCTCCCTCCAACATTCTCCCTCATCGATAAATCCATCAAAAAAGGAACCATCCACGAAAACACCGGCAACAGATACAAATCACGACTGAGCCGTCAGGCCGGATTGATTACCTCTCCCCCTTCCAAGTAAGCCTATCCTTTTCACGAAGGCGACAATAATCGAAAAGGAAGGATTCTAGAAGAGTTTTGGGATTCAGGCTGGATGTTTTTATCTTTAAATCGACCTCCTCGAGCTCAGCCAGAACGTGATTCAAGTCTCTCATAGAGAATCTTTCCACAAGGGCAAAAAATTCCTTGAGCTTGGTTGTATAAAAGTTACCGAATTTTTCATGGATCTGAGGCCTCAATTCTTTGAAAATGGCCTTCTTCTCGATATTTTTTTCCTTAATCAAAAGCTTAGCCTGGAAAATATCTCTGAAAAACCTGACTACTGAGCCCAGGATGTATTCAGGTTTGATCCCTTCCTTGAATAAATTATCCAACACAATCAGGCACTGTTCACAATCAGCCCTTGCCAGGCTATCAGAAATCTCCCATTCAAAAAAAGTCTTCACCCAACCGGAGACCTGATTGACATCATCCAGTTCTATAAGATCTTTCTCCCCGA
>DAOVAM010000200.1 GCA_030671065.1 Candidatus Aminicenantota bacterium | reverse complement strand
AACAGGCCTGGACAGTGGCCTTCGCCCTTATCTCCTCCCTCTTCGTGGCTCTTTCCGTCATCCCCATGCTCTGCTCCAGGATCCTGAAAGTCCCCAAAGGAAAACAAGCAGGAGCCTCTCTTCAATTTCCCTTTTACGCCCGCTTTCTCTCCGGCGTTCTGAAGAAAAGATGGTTGGTGGTTGCCCTCGCTTTTCTCCTGGTTGTCTCGGCGGCCTTTCTGGCGTCCCGTATGGGCAGCGAATTTTTGCCTCAGGCGGACAGGAACGAGTTAGAGATCTCCCTCCTTCTGCCGGAAGGATCAAACCTGGAGCGGACGGAATCCGCAGTCCGAAGCTTGGAATCGCTGCTGGAGGAAAACCATGGGGAATCCCTTCAGTTCATCTTCTCCCGCGTCGGCCCGGTGGGGACTGCTCTGACGGAATCAGAAGTACTGGCCGGGGAGAACAGTGCCATGCTTTTGATCGGTGTCAAACCCGATTCTATAGACCTGGATTTTCTGCAGGATTGGCTTAAAAATCAGCTGACCGATATCCCGGGACTCAGAGCCCAGATCATGAGGGCTCAAACAACCCTGCAGGTTACACTGGGAACGGTGGAGGCTCCACTGGTTGTTGAAGTCCGGGGGAAGGATATGGATATTTTAAAGTCCCTTTCGGATCAGGTGATGGCCATCCTGGATCAACAGAAGGGATTGACTGCTGTGGAAACAAGCTTTCAGGAGGGACGGCCTGAAGTGGAGGTCGTTATCGACAGGAACTCTGCCACCTCCTATGGCCTCACACCCTACAGTATTGGCGCTCAACTGAGCCAACTGCTTTCCGGACAGGAACTGGGTGAATATGAGGACGAAGGTGAGTACATCAACATCATGCTGCGCTCGCCCGAACCAACACTCAAGGAGCTGGAAGAACTTCTGTTGGACGCGTCCGGAGGACAGAAGCTGAGGCTGGACGATGTGGCGGTATTGAGGCGTTCAGTATCCCCCAGGGAAATACTGAGAAACAACCAGGTTCGGACAGCAGAGATGACGGGCCAGCTCAGCGGGGAAGAGGCCTTTGATAAAATCGTAGCCCGGGTGGAAAAGGCGCTGGCAGGAATCAGCCTGCCCCAGGATTATTCATTCGCTGTCACAGGTGAAGAAAAACTGAGGAGAGAATCTTTCAGTAATCTGTGGTTCGCCCTGCTTCTAGCTGTTATCCTGGTCTATATGGTTATGGCCTCCCAGTTCGAATCCCTCCGCCATCCTTTTGTTATCCTCCTGACCATTCCTCTAGCAATGGTGGGAGCAGTGGGGCTGCTCGTTATTCTAGAGCTCTCTCTGAACATCATGTCCTTCATCGGAATGATCATGCTGGCCGGGATCGCTGTCAACGATTCCATCATCCTGGTGGACCTGATCAATCAGCAGCGGCGCGGCGGCATGGATATGGAAGCTGCTATCATCAAAGCAGGGCAGCTGCGTATCAGGCCCATCTTCATGACATCCGCCACCACTATCCTAGCCCTCTTCCCTCTCACATTGGGGATTGGGGAAGGGGCAGCACTCAGAGCCCCGCTGGCCGTGGCTGTCATCGGTGGACTGGTCACATCCACTCTCCTAACCCTGGTGGTCATTCCCTCAGTTTACCGGATTCTGGGCGGCCGTATGAAAATAAGAACGGAGAAGGTGTAGCTCATGATTCGACGGATCATAAGACGGCCTGTCTCGGTTTTCATGTTTATCATCGGACTCTGCCTGCTGGGTGCCGTGTCTATCCAGCAGCTGCCCATCGAACTCTTCCCGAACACAGAGCTCCCTCAGTTGATCATCAATATATCCGGACCGCAGAACGCCGATCCCTCCTATGTGGAACGTTATGCGGTGATCCCGATGGAAGGCGCGATCGCAGGGCTGGAGAACATCGAAAAGATCGAATCCTTTGTGAGCAATAGACAAGCCAGAATATATGTCTACTACGACACATCCAGCCGTCAGAAATTCGATTATCTGAAGCTCGAGGACAGGGTCTCAGCGGCTGCTGCAATGCTGGATGATTCCTTCCAGGCGTTTGTCGTCAAGACCGATCCAGAGCAGCTCTCCAACCAGTTTCTCTCTTTTCAAGCCAGGGGAGAAGACAGCATGGATCAGATCCGCAGTGTCATCGATGAAAAGGTCACTCCTCAGTTGGAAACTATCGATGGAGTGGCCAACGTCAACGTGTACGGTGGCCGCAGACGCTCCATCGAAATTGTGCTGGACAGCAAGCTGCTGGCCGAGTTCGAGTTAACGGTCAACCAGGTTGCTTCCCGTATCAACCAACAGGGCGGAATCAAACAGTACCTGGGGATCGCCAGGGAGGGTCGCCAGAAGTATTTTGTCAACCTGGTCAGCGAGTACACGGATATCCCCGACTTGGTTGATGTCGTTGTCAGAAACCAAGGCCCCATAACACTTGGTCAGATCGCTGAAATAAGGGAAGGCGGGGCGGAAGAAGAATCCATCTCGCGGATCAACGGCATGGAGTCCGTCACAGTCTCGCTGGTGCGCAGTTGGGATACAAACCTCCTTTCCCTGGCCGCCAAAACCCGGAAGGCCATCGAGGATATCAACCGACAGATCAGTGCTGACGGGATCGAGCTGGTCATCCAGGTGGATGAAGCCCGGGTGATCGAAGACAACATCCAGTCAATCCTTATGTTGGGCCTTGTGGGGAGCCTTCTGGCTATAGCTGTCCTCTGGATTTTTATACGTCGGCTCAAATTTGTTTTTATCATCGCTCTCAACATCCCCATTTCTGTCCTGATATCCATGAATCTTTTTTACGCACTGGGGATCACCATCAACACATTGACGCTCGTGGGAATCGCCATAGCTGTGGGGATGCTGCTGGACAGCAGCGTTGTGGTGCTGGAAAATATCAACCGCCACCTGAGCAGGAATCTGGATGCAGGTCCTGCCGTAGTGGACGGGACCAATGAGGTGCTGCGGGCCATCTTCGCCGCGACACTGACCACTATCTGCATTTTCGTGCCCTTTCTGTTCTCCACTAACCCTCTTGTAAAAACGCTGGGCTGGCAGATCGGTGTGTCCATCATCGCCACCCTTCTCGTTTCGCTGATGGTGGCTTTCCTTCTGATCCCCACCATCGCCTACCAGATCCTTTCCGGAAAAAAACAGCGCACACCTCCACCTGTGCTCAGCCCCAAACAGCGGCCCATGCAGATTTACACGGTGCTTCTCAAAACAGGCATGCGCTTTCCGGCAGGAACGCTGGCTGTATGTGTGGTCGCCTTTTTTCTCACGCTGGCTATCTGCATGGGACTCAGTATCAACGTCCCCCAGGAGGTCCAGCTCGACACATTCAATCTGTATGCCGTCCTCCCCTCCGGAACAACCCTGGAGACGGCAGACGAACAGGCCCTGAAGATGGATGACAAGTTGAAGGATATTCAGGAGATCGAGGAAAGGACATCCTCCATCCAGGAGGACAATATCGTCCTGACATTTCGGCTTGTGGAGAATTATGAAAAAATCGCCAGACGCTCCCTTGAAGAAATAAAGGATTCCATCGAAGAGATGCTGGACGACTCATTCCCCCGTGTCGATTTTTCCTATGACGAACCCACCCAGAGTGTCGGCTTCCAGGGAGGAAGCGGACGTGGCCAGGATTTCCAGCGCCTTCTCGGTATGGGAGCCAGCCAGGAGAAGGTTGTACTCAGCGGTCAGGACCTGGAAATTCTGAGGGCTATCGCCGAGGACATCGAGTACAATATTGAAAACCTCGACACGGTTAGATCTGCCAATCTGAACGTTTCCAACCAACAGCCCACCATCGATCTCCTCCTGGACAAAGCGGCACTCAAACATTTCGACGTAGGACTCCAGACCGTCATGAATGAACTGAACACCTTCCAGAGAGAGATTTCCTCCACCGTTAAATACATGGACGGCCCGGAAGAGGTAGATATAATCTTGAAGACCGAAGAGGAAGAGGAAAAAACCTCGGATGACCTCCGCAGGCTCCAGATCCCGGCCGACACAGAAGGCATGGTCCCTATCACCCAGATTTCCCAACTCCTGTATACGGCAGGCTACGCTCGGATTATCCGGACGAATCAGGAAAAGCAGGTCACAGTGACTTACCGGTTCGAGTCGGATATCGAAGATTCCAGCTCCCTTCTGGAGCAGGCTCGGGCAGAAATAGAAACTTTAGTGGCAGGCATCTACCCACCGCCTGGAGTAGCCATAGAGGTGGTCCATGACGAAAGCGATGTTTCAGAATTTTATTTCCTTTTCGGTATCGGGATCCTTCTCATCTTCATGGTCCTGGCTTCTACCTTCGAATCCCTGATCACTCCCTTTGTGATGATGTTCACTCTGCCATTGGCCGCGGTGGGCGCCTTCCTGGCTCTTATCGCGACGGGCAATTCCATCTACAACGCCAATGCGCTCATCG
>DAOVAM010000046.1 GCA_030671065.1 Candidatus Aminicenantota bacterium | reverse complement strand
CAATCCGGCAAAGGTTTCTTTCCTTGCTCCTAATTGTACACCTATTCGGGTCATTTCGGCTATACCTCTTGTGACCAGGGCTGCAATGGAATTGCTGCCGAACTGGAGAGAATCTGAAATTCCCGCAGCGATGGCGATAACATTTTTTACAGCGCCTGCAAGCTCAACGCCTACAGTATCGTCTGACGTGTATACGCGAAAGATGGGGCTGGAAATGAGATGTTGGATTTTTAGGGCTTGATTTTTCTCTCTTGACGTCAGGACGACTGCGGTCGGATGACCTTCCGCCACTTCCTTGGCAAAGCTCGGGCCAGAAAGGACAGCCATCCGAGGAGCAAAAGAGGAAGAGAACACATTTTCCATCACTTCACTCATTCTTTTCAGAGTGTTCTCTTCTATCCCTTTTGTCAGGCTTACGATCATATGGTCGGAGGAAAGATGGGGAGCGAGCTGCTCATATATCTTTCTGCAGAATTTGGATGGGACTGCGATAAAAATGATTTCCGCAGAAGATAGAGCTTCTTTGATATCATCGAAGAAGGAAACTGTGGAGGGAAAAACATAACCGGGCAAAAATGTTCTGTTCTCCCTGTAGCTCAGTGCTTCCTCATACACCTCTTTTTCTCTGATCCAGAGGTGTGTCCTGATTTTCAGCCGGCCCAGATGAAGCGCAAAGGCAGTTCCCCATGTTCCGGCACCGATCACACATGCTTTCATCTTGCTTTCTCTCCTAATTTTCTTTCTTTGCCTTTGATCAGTCTGGCAATGTTTCCCCTGTGTGTGAACGCAATCAGGAAGAAGAGCACGATACTCAAATAGACAATATCAATTTCATGCATAAGCAGAAAAGTGAATAAAGGATAACTCATGCAGGCCAGAAGTGCGCCAAGAGATACAAAGCGGGTGATCCCAACAGCAATGACAAAGACTGCCAAGCTCAGGAGAAAAGGATGGAAGGCGAGTATGGCATAGGCCCCCAAAGTCGTTGCCAGGCCTTTTCCTCCTTTGAACTTGAGGTAAACAGGGAAACAGTGCCCCACTACAGCCAGAAAAGCACAGGCCAGGGCAAGTGTGAGGTCTTCGAAAAGCTTAAAGGCTAAAATGACAGGGAGAATTCCTTTGAGAGCATCAAAAAGAAGAACAGGGACAGCATATTTCCACCCTTTAAGGCGGAACATGTTGGTGGCTCCGGTCGAATGGCTCCCGAAATTGCGGATATCCTTTTTTTCGCTAAGGTAGAAAAGGATATACCCCGAGGGGATAGCTCCAAAAAGATAAGCGAGACCAGCAAACAGTATATTCATTTGAATTCAAGCTCAGCCAGAGTAGAATATTCGGCTCCAGTAGGCTTGAGGATACTCCTGAAAAATGTGATTTTTTTCACTTCCATATCACCGAAATTTTTATCTCTGTGTTTTTCGAGAAAAAGCAGGGTTTCTTTGATGTCTGAAAAAGTTTTGACCCTTCCCAGTGTGAGATGAGGGTGGTATTTTCGTCGCTCTCTCGGAAATCCTATGCTTTCCAATTCTTCTTCCACTTGAGATTGAAGTCTTATGAGATTGTCCGCCTCTTCTACCCCTATCCAAATTACCCTGGGAGTTTTACTCTTTGGGGGGAAGAAACCCGTTCCCTTCATTCTCAGAGGAAAAGGTTTGCACTCTTCAGAAATCCGTTTTAAAACATCTGTGATAGGAGTGACTTTTTCTTCGTTTATTTCTCCCAGGAATTTCAGAGTGAGGTGCATGGCTTCTGGTCTGACCCATCGGATGCCTCTCCTCTCACTGCTCTGTTCTTTTAAATCTTCGATGAGTTGAGAAATACCTTTCTTTATCTCTTGGTCTAAGTTGATGGCAATAAAAGTTCTCAATTCAGTTCTCTTTGCTTTGAGGCTTTTTAAGGAGATGCCTCCTCACCATGTCCAGGCTTTTTTGAGTGGATTGATATTTTATAATCTCCCGGTTGCCTAAAAAGAGATTCTTCACAACATCTGTTCCGTTATCCCAGGCCAGTGCAGTGTAGACGAGGCCTACCGGCTTTTCAGGTGTCCCCCCATCGGGACCGGCTATTCCTGTTATGGCGAGTCCAAGGCTTGAGTGGGTTTTTTCTCTGATCCCGACGGCCATGGCTGCGGCAACCTGAGAGCTGACCGCTCCATGCTGTTCTATTAATTCCTCGGAAATTCCCAGATGATATATTTTAGCCTCGTTACTGTAAACCACCATGCTTAGGAGGAAATAATCCGAGCTTCCGGGGATATTCGTGAGCCTGTGACCCAGAAAACCTCCAGTGCATGATTCGGCTACAGCCAGAGTATTTTTATGGAGCCGAAGAAGTCTTCCCACTACCTCTTCGAGTTCTTCGCCTGCGGAGGAGAAAACATTCTCTTTGAGCCTGTTCAGGAAATTTTTCTCTAATCCGTGCACGGTTTCCTTTGATTTCTCCAAGCTTTCCTCAGAATGAGCGGTGAGGTGGATCTCTATCTGGCCGGGATAGGCAAGAATTGTGAGCTGGATATGGGGTTCCTGGGGGTAAAGGTCGGAAATCAGAGTCTCTATTTTTGATTCGGTCAGTCCTGTTATTTTCAGTGTTCTACGGGCGGTGTATTTTTTTCTGAGTTTTTGAAGGTATGGCCAGACTGAGGTATCAAACATGGGTTTGAGTTCATGCGGCGGTCCAGGAAGAAGAATGATGATCTTTGCGCCTGTGTCCATCAAAAGTCCAGGGGCGGTTCCTTTTTTGTTATCGAGAGCTTTCGCGTCCTCAAAGATATAAGCCTGTTTCTTGTTGACAGGAGGCATGCGGAGACCTCTGCGCCTGAATCTCTCTTCAATTTTCTGGAGAAGTTTCTTGTTATAGATGAGTTTTCGTTCAAGAACGGAGGCAAAGGCTTCTCGGGTTCTGTCGTCTTTAGTCGGGCCAAGTCCTCCCATGGCCAGGACGATGTCTGCTCTGGAAAGAGCCTGCTTTATGCTGAGAACAAGATTGTCCCATTCATCTCCCACGATCGTTTTATACGAGACTTCTAATCCCAGGTCATTTAAACGCTCAGTTAAATAAAGAGAATTGGTATCCTGGAAATGGGGAGTGAGAAGCTCGGAACCTATGGCCATAATCTCTATTTTTATATCCTTTTTTGCTTTCATTTTAAAAGTAAATACAGGTTGACGATCACTCCCGCATAGATTGCGGCGACAAGGTCATCCGTCATGATTCCCCATCCTGAAGGGAGAGTCTCTACTTTTTTTATGGGATAGGGCTTGGTGATATCAAAAACACGAAAAAGGATGAAACAGGAGAGAACAGGAAACCAGGCATCACTCATCCTGAAGAGTACAAGGAGCTGCCCGCACGCTTCATCGATAACGATCTTCCTTGGGTCTTTTTTGGATAAGTCCGATGAAAACTTTGAGGACGTATAGACACCGATGAGAAAGAGGAGAAAGATGATTAAAAAGTACAGAGGCCAGCTGAGCTTATAGAGATAGAACTTGTATGCCAGGACGATTAGGATACTCGTTAGAGTCCCTGGAGCAACAGGGAAGTATCCCACTCCAAAAAAAGTGGAGATAATTTTCGATAATAATTTCATCGGGCAAGCTGTCCGTATAAATCATATACATCCCTCCCCGTGATTTCAACCTCTTGAATCGTGTTAACCACTTCTGTCCAGTCATCCGTCCTCTCGATCAGGATCACGCTGTCTACTTCAGGAGCTTGAAATTTTCCCCTTCCGATCAGTACACTCGGATCGTCCTTGGAAGTCCCCTCAATCAAGACATCAACCTTCTGGCTTAGGTATTTTTCATTCTTGTGAAAAGATATTCCTGCCTGGATTTCCATGATTTTTTCTCTTCTTTTGTCTTTAACGCTTTCTTTGATGGGATCGCCGAGTGCATAAGATGATGTGCCCTCTTCTCTGGAGTAGGTAAAAACGCCCAGGTAGTCAAACCGGGCTTCCTGGACAAAACTTTCCAGGTCTTCGAATTCCTCTTTTCCCTCTCCTGGAAATCCGACAACCAGAGATGTCCGGACAACAATATCCGGGATTTTTTTTCTCAATTTCTCGATAAACATCAATGCCTTTTTTCCGTCCATGGCCCTCTTCATTTTTTTTAGGATCTTTGGGTTTGAATGCTGAAAAGGAATATCAAGATAGGAACAGATTTTGTCTTCCTGCATGATTTCTAAGAGAGAATCACTGACTTCTTCAGGATAGCCGTAAAGGATACGGATCCATTCGATGTTCTTTATTTCCAGGAGTTCTTGAAGTAGAAGGGTCAAACCCTCCCTCATGCCAAGGTCCCGGCCGAAATAGGTTGTGTCTTGTGAGATAATGTTGATCTCTTTAACTCCTTGGAGGGAGAGAGCTTCGACCTCTTGGAATACAGAGGAGATGGGACGGGACCGGTAGGAGCCTTTGATCAAAGGGATGGAACAGAATGAGCATCCGTGAGAACATCCTTCAGAAATTTTGACATAGCTCCATGCTGGAGGAGTTTGTCTGGAACGGGGAGAGGTATGGTCATAAAGAAAACTTTTTTTGGATTTTTTTATCGTTTCTCCTTTAATGACAGAGATGATCTTGTCGAAGTCATTCACTCCCAGCCAAGCGTCAATCTCAGGATATTCCTGTTCGAGTGAGCTTTTGTATCTTTCGACATAGCAACCGACCACAATGACTTTTCTCTCATTTTTCTTTTTTTTGAGGGAAACGGCATCTTGTATGGCGTTTTGGGCTTCTTTTTTAGCCGGTTCAATGAAACCGCACGTGTTGAGGACGAGGATATCGGCTTTCTCAGGATCAGTCACGAAGGAGTATCCGGCTTTATCCAAATAGCCCAGCATGACTTCACTATCAACGAGATTCTTCGCGCATCCGAAGCTGATCAAGGCGATTCTCTTCATATCAATCCAATTGTAAATTGTTGGGTGTTATTAGTAAACTGGAAAACACGCCATAGCTACTTCACGAAGAGAAAGAAGAGAATGGCAAAAAGAAGGATAAGGATCAGGAAGTAATATTTTTCACTCAAAATACCGAGCTTAAAGTCTGGAGTGACTTTTGGACCGCCTTTAAATGGTTTCAACTTTGGAAGGAGTCTTCGAGAGTGGGCACGGTATTCTGTAAACGTTTTGCCAAACTTATCCGCTAAAAATTTTTCTTCGTAAGGGATAAGGATTGAATAGGCCGTGATGTAATGGAGGATGAAAACAAGGTACCCATACCATTCATTAAAGGCTATAACCAGAGACAGTCCAATGACAAAGTTTCCCACGTAAAGTGGATTCCTGATGTAGGCGAAAGGACCGGAAGTGCAGATATAATCTGCATTGATAGAAGTTGTTGTGTGGGCCCCAGAGAGGTATCCGGCAGTATACATCCTGAATGTTATTCCGAGCAGCATGAGAAAGATTCCCGCAATCCATAATTGTAGAGTGGTTGTTCCGTGGAGAAAAAACTTAAACGGAATGGGAATTATGGCTGTAGTGATATGGATGAATTTCCGATTTTTAAACACGAATTCTGATATTCTATGACTCATATTTGGGCCTTCAACAGGTTTCGATTCATTTTAAAAGCTCATATCTTATAGTTTCAATATGTGGAAATCAAATAAAAAATTGTTCCCGATGTGTCATTAGGGATAGATTTTATACAGAAGGCGAGGGAAGGGTATAGTTTCTCTGATATGCTTTGTTTTGCATATCCAGGCAAGGGTTCTTTCTATGCCGAGCCCGAATCCAGAGTGAGGGACAGACCCGTATTTTCTCAGATCCATGTACCACTCATAGGCTTCTCGAGGCAGCTTGTGTTCCTTGATCTTCTGTTCCAGAAGATTCATGTCGTGAATGCGCTGTCCGCCTCCAATGATCTCCCCGTATCCTTCTGAGGCAATCATATCGACTCCAAGGGAAAGTTCCGAACGCTCTGGGTCAGGCTGCATGTAAAAAGCCTTGATTTTGGCCGGAAAGTGGGTCACACACACGGGAAGATCGAATATTTCAGATAAAAGTGTTTCTTCTGGAGCTCCAAAATCGTCGCCCCATTCCATTTTTGAATCCTTTTTCTTGATTTTTTGCACTGCATCGTCGTACGTAATTCGGGGAAAAGGTCTTTTTATCCTCTCCAGAGGTTTCGTATCTCTTTCCAGAACTTCGAGCTCGTTTTTGTTTTTCTCGAGTATTCGCTCGATGATTGAGACAACGAGATCCTCTCCGAGTTCAATAATATCATTTAGAGTCGCAAACGCCACCTCAGGTTCGACCATCCAGAATTCAATCAGGTGTCTTCGTGTTTTTGATTTTTCCGCCCTGAAAGTCGGTCCGAAACAGTAGACTTTTCCGAATGCCATGGCTGTGGCTTCGTTGTAGAGCTGGCCGCTCTGGCTCAGGTAGGCTTTTTGGTCAAAATATTCGGTTTCGAAAAGAGTGGTGGTGCCTTCGCAAGCGCTCGGAGTTAAGATCGGAGTGTCCATGAGACGGAAACCTCTCCCATCAAAAAAATCACGGATAGCCTTGATGAGCTCAGTACGGATCTGAAGAATGGCATGCTGTTTCCGCGAACGAAGCCAAAGATGACGGTGCTCCATCAGGAAAGGCGTGCTGTGTTCTTTAGGGGTAATGGGATAGTCTTTCGCAATCTGAAGGACTTCAATGTCCTGGATTTCAATTTCGAATCCTCCAGGAGCCCTTTTTTCCTCTTTCACACGGCCACGGACTATGAGTGAAGATTCCTGGGTGAGAGAGTCGAACTTCTTAAACAGAGGATGATCTCTTTCAGGACTGAACAGAGTTCCCTGAAGAATTCCAGTGCCGTCTCTGACCAGGAGGAAACGGGCTTTACCGCTTGATCGCTTGTTGTATAGCCATCCGCGGATCTCAACTTCCTGGTCTTTGAAATCGGCGATGTCTTCTATGTAAATCCAATTCATTTCTGGAAAATTATAAGAGATTAATAAATTAAGGTCAAACCATTCTTATTGAGATCAGGCCTTTGAGTCAGAAATAATCGGGATCAGACCTTATCAGAATCTCAAGGACATGGCTTAATTTCAGCCAACTGGCAACCACTTCAATAAAGCCTGATCCCAAACTGTCCCTGAGGCCTGACCTCGACTATTAGGTCCAACCGTTCTCATAGCCGGTTTCATACATAGTGACGATGTTTTCCGCGGAGCTGACGGCTTGAATGTTGTGGCAAGGAGCAAGAATGTAACCCCCTTTATTTCCCAGAATACGGAGGTTCTCCAGTACTTCTTCTTTGACATCATCTACGGTTCCGAAGGGGAGAGTCTGCTGGTTATCTATGCCCCCGTGAAAGACCACACTGTCTCCAAACTCATTTTTGAGCTCGGCGCGGTCCATGTTCTCGCAGCGCCATTGAATAGGATTCAAGATATCAATACCGGCCTCGATCATATCAGGAATGATACGGCGGATGCTCCCATCGTTGTGATGAAAAACGAACGCTCCGGCCTGGTGGATGAGTTCGATGACTTTCTTCATCCTCGGGATGAGGAACTCGTGTATATGGGCAGGTGAAAAAAGAAGGTCATCCTGAGCACCCATATCCTCAGCGACATAGGAGAGTATCACTTTATCTGGAATTTGTTCGAGTATGCGTCGAGTATTTTCGTATCCCAGATGAAGGAGCCTATTCAGGCTATAATGGACGATTTCCGGATTCAATGCCATGTCCATGTAAGCCTGTTCCTCTCCCCGCAGCTTCTTGTAAATCAGAAAAGGTTCATAGTTTCCGCCCAGTATGGGGTATTTTTCGTTTCCCTTGAGCAGTTTTTTTATCCCGCTGTAGTCCCACCAGTCCGGGTTAGGCCAGGTGTAGGACCTTTTGATCTCTTCGGCAGATGTGAATCGAGCCAGGGGATATGATATGCATTCCTCATACTCTCCTGTTCCATAGGAGATATTTTGATACTTGCACCCGAATTCATCATGCTGCGCAGGGACAGGTGGGCCCACGTATGCTGGCTTGACCTCCACCACAAAATCCACATGGAGTTTCTCCATCGTCTCCCTCTCGCTGTGACATTTGAGATGGGTCATGGTTTTTTCTGTGGCTTCGGGCGTGGCCCAGTAGTCCATGGGAACACGGTCAGGTTTCTGGCGGTTGAGGACAGCCAGCCATCTTTCTCGAGGGGTCATCGTTTCTTTCCGCATCGCAGTTTCACTGAGTGGAATCAGGTCTTGCCATCCAGCATTTGTCTTTATCATATCATACCTTTGCTCTTATTTGTTTTCTAGTCTGTCTTCGTATGTTTGTCAAAGCATCTCCGTCTCCGTGATAACAGGATGGGCGAAAGACCAGACTGAGTGCATCGAAAACACGCAGCCTTTGCCCCAGCGAAATCAGCAACCCTATTCTGCGAAGGCTTGTGGGTGAAAAAAACCGTTTGAAGGCGGAGCGGGCACGGTTCCTCTCCGCAGGAGAGGAGAGCGAAGCCTGAAACCGAGC
Source organism: Candidatus Aminicenantota bacterium (assembly GCA_030671065.1). GTDB lineage: Bacteria > Acidobacteriota > Aminicenantia > Aminicenantales > Aminicenantaceae > SOIA01. The sequence continues at coordinate 3,230 of DAOVAM010000046.1, read as the reverse complement.
AGCTTTTGACTCGCTGGGGGAAAAGATGCGTGTTTTTTGAATCCAAAAGCCGGAGCATACGGTTTTCTTAACACTCAGCCTGATCTTTCGCTAGGCTCTTCTCTAGCTTTGTATAGCACGGAAGTGGAGATGCTTCCTGTGTTTGTTTTCGTGTTGACAGGAGAAAAGTTGTATGATAAGTGCAAATGAACGACCTTTTTTCAATCCGATGAAAGACTCAATCTCAGAAAGGTTGTGTTGAGGAGGGTCAGGAATGAATGCGGAGAAAATTAAAGACGCTTACACTTTTGCCAGGCAGCAATATGCCGATTTAAGTGTCGATACGGATAAAGCCATTCAAACATTAGGAAATGTTTCTCTTTCCCTCCCTTGCTGGCAGGGGGATGACGTGGGCGGATTTGAGATGTCAGATTCGCCGTCTGGAGCTGGCGGAATCCAGGCCACGGGCAGTTATCCAGGAAAAGCGAGAACACTCGAAGAGCTCCGGATGGACCTGGATAAAGCCTTTTCCCTTATCCCTGGACAGAAACGGCTGAACCTGCACGCCATGTACGGGGATTTCGGAGAAAAGCCTGTCGACCGGAACGAAATAGAGCCGGAGCATTATCAAGGCTGGATAGATTGGGCCAAAAAGAGGGACATCAAGCTTGACTTTAATGCAACCTGTTTTTCCCATCCTAGAGCAGAGTCCGGGTTCACTCTGAGCAGCAAGGACAAAAAGATCCGTGAATTCTGGATCGAACACGTTAAGCGCTGCCGGGCTATCAGCGCACGTTTGGGACAGTCCTTAGAGAGTACATGCATCCACAACCTCTGGATTCCAGACGGTACAAAGGATAGTCCTGTGGACCGCTGGGCACATCGTGCGCTGCTGAAAGAGGCTCTGGATGAGATATATGCCGAGAAATACAGTTCCTCAGAGATGAAGGATGCGGTGGAGAGTAAACTTTTTGGCATTGGCAGTGAATCCTTTGTCGTGGGTTCCCATGAGTTTTACATGGGTTACGCGCTATCGAAAGGAATCATGCTCTGTCTTGACTTGGGACATTATCATCCCACAGAATCGATTGGAGACAAGATATCTGCCATCCTGCAGTTTTCTGAAGAGCTCCTCCTCCACGTCAGCCGGGGCGTGCGGTGGGACAGCGACCATGTGGTCAGCTTGAATGATGAAGTGAGAAGCCTATCCGAAGAGATTGTCAGGAGCAACGTCCTGGAACGTGTCCACTTTGCTCTTGATTTTTTTGATGCGAGCATGAATCGTGTCGGTGCATGGGTTATTGGGGCTAGAGCCACTCTGAAAAGCGTACTGATCGCTCTTCTCGAGTCTCGAGAGAAGCTTCAAGAATTCGAAGACTCTGGGAATACCTTTGCCCGTCTGGCCCTTTTGGAAGAGCTCAAAACGATGCCTTTTGGTGCTGTCTGGGACTATTTCTGCTTGAAGATGGATGTCCCTTCCGGAGAGTCATGGATTGAGGAAATAGAGCGTTATGATGCAGAAGTGACCCGCAAGCGAGGTTGAGAAGAAAGAGAAAAAAGGAAACAGGTGTTTATGCTCACTAATTAGGTAACTCTTTTAGGAATGATATTGAAGACATAAGTGTCATTGCGAGCGAAGCGTGGCAATCTCATAAAAAGGATATCTTCATTCCCCTTTTTTTCACCATCTTTTGGCTTTCTTCGGTTCCATTTTTTTGAGGTTGAGGCTCCGTTCAAAAGCGCCAATACGGTAAAGGCAGATCTCTCGCACTGAAGAAGGATGATGGAGGACTTCGGAAAGGGACTGTGTTCCCACTCCCCACACGCCGCCACCTCTCACAGTCACAACTTTATAGTCATGCAGAAATTGGATGAACTGCTCAAAATCATGCTGAGGAGGAAGAACCGGAATCACAAGGTAGAGAAAACTGCCTTCGGCATCGATCGGCACGATGCGGTTGATCGGAGCCGCTTCTCCCGGATTCCTGGTATGGGAAAGAGCTTCAGCCTCTGGAATATAACAGTGAATGATAGTCTGGAAGTTGGTGTCCGCATAGATTTTTTTATGTATCTGCAGTTCAGGGGGATCCGATTTTTCCGGCAAAAGGGGAACCTCCAAAAGCGTTCCTCCTAATTCTCTGGGCATGGAAGCTCTGGGAGCATAGAGCATCGTCTGAGCGCCGCGGATCGATATCGATCCTGTGTGGAAGGGTGAAAGTCTGGACTCAAAAATTCTGGCTCCAGTTTTCATGAATTCTCTGACAATTTCCTCTTCATGGGGAAAATCAAAGCCCTCATTATCTTCAACTGAATACTTGGTCGGAGGAAACGAAAAATGAGAATCAGGATCGGATTGAATCGTGCGTCTCAGCTTTTTTATGTCCACACCCATTTTATTGGCAAGGCGAACTATGGTGCCTGAGTTGTTGGCCACACAGATTAAAAAAAAGGCTTCTTGGAGAGTTCGTCCTCTTGAGAAAGCACCATGAGCCTGAACAACAGTGACAGGATGACTGGCCAGCCGTTCCGGAATTGTTTCCACCATCTCTGGAGATCCGCTCGGTACTTCGAACCAGTCCACTGGTACGATCCCGCCGAGATGATAATGCCCGAGAGAGTCAATCGGGATGAAACTCTCGCGCTGACTGGGCTTGTTATCGTCATCCAGGGTTGCGATGATGAGTTCTTTGGTATGGCAGTGTATCGAGGCATGGACATCCTTTTGTGCGAGAATGCGGGCATGGATATCTGTCTCGGATGAGGCCTTGTAATATCCAAAGTCAGTTTCAGAAGGAGACAGGAAGCAGATCTGGCTCGGCTCTAAATCTCCTTTTTGGGAGCCTGTAGACGTAATGACAATTTTTGTGTGTCCTTTTTCATCCTTCCACTGAACTGCCATATTGCCGCTGTGACTGTCCTGGATATCATACAGAAGCGATGCCCGCCCCACAGCCTGGAACAGGTGGATAAGCTCTTCACTTGCTTTCCACTCCTTCATTGTCTTGTTCGTTTACTTTGGAATAATAGATTTTAAACACACTCAAACACGAATATCAAGACAGTAGGGGACGTTCCCCAATTTATACTATTGAAATTTGAACTAGAAATTTTCCTTTTTTCAATATATAGTTTTAAGTTATCCGATGTGGATGAAACAAAAACAATATCGGAAGGAAAGAGATATGATGTGCAAGAGGTTAAGCTTTATCGTTGCCCTGATTTTTTGTGCGTTCATTCTTTTGTCTGCTCAA
>DAOVAM010000191.1 GCA_030671065.1 Candidatus Aminicenantota bacterium | reverse complement strand
CAGAATTCTCATTATATTTCTCGTCAACCCCCTATCTTGCCCTTAGTCTACCTTTTTGCTATCCTATCAGCACATTGGAGCTTCGATTGAGATGGCGTTTAATTATCTATTCAAACAGATCCGTTTGGAGACATCATGGCTAAAGACAAACCTGTTGCTCTTGTGACCGGAGCCGGCCAGGGGATTGGCCGAGGGATTTCCCTTGAACTGGCGAAAAATGAGTTTGACATTGCAGGAGTGGACATCGTTTTTAAGCCTGAGAATAAACAGGAGGGGATATTCGAAGTTAAGGAACGAGTAGAGGAGCTGGAATCGGTTTTTTTGCCCCTTCAAGGGGATATTTCCTCCATGAAAGACCATGAGAAGATCCTCAAACTGACTCTGGACAGGTTCGGCAAGATCGACGTGCTCGTGAATAACGCAGGAGTGGCGCCTGAAAAAAGACTGGATATCCTGGAAACAACTCCTGAAAGCTATGACAGGCTCTTGTCCATAAACGCCAGAGGTCCGTTTTTCTTGACTCAAAAAATCGCAAAACAGATGGTGAAACAGCTTCAGAAGAATCCCGGAACAAATCCCTGCATCATCTTTATTTCTTCAATATCTGCTGTTGTGTCTTCCCCAGCGAGGGCAGAATACTGCATTTCCAAAGCCGCTTTAAGCCAGGCCGCCCGCGTATTTGCAGACAGACTCTCTGAATACGGCATCAATGTTTATGAAGTGCGACCCGGCATTATCCAAACGGAAATGACTGCACCTGTCCAGGAGAAATACGATAAACTTATCAACGAAGGCCTTGTCCCTCAAAAACGGTGGGGCTTTCCGGAAGATGTGGGAAAGGCGGTTGCCGCTCTGGCCAGAGGGGATTTCGAGTATTCCACGGGCTTAATTATCGAGGTCAGCGGCGGAATGAATATCCGACACCTGTGAGAGGGGATCGAGATAAAAGAATAAATTTCCTTGTCACAGCAGAGGAAGCGTGGCAATAAAATATAAGACGATGAACTCTTTGAGTGGAGATGAATTGAAACAAACTGGAGAAAACCTGGAATGAATATTTCGCAAAAGGCTTTCAGGGAGATCCAAAAAAGCCAGTTGATCGCCCTTTTAACACCAAAAAACAAATCCGAGTGTGTAAAAGCCTATGAGATTCTCTGTCCGTTGAACATCGTCCTCGAAATTGCACTTCGATCGGAATATGCAGTTGAAGGTATCAAAGCCATTCTGAAGAAATACCCGGATGCTTTAGTACTGGCGGGAACAGTGATGACCCGGGAGCAAGCTGAAAAAGCCATTCAGGCCGGGGCTGCGGGAGTCGTCTCAGCCGATTACATTCCCGCTGTAGTGGACGCGTGCGTGGAAAAGGATGTCCTGTGTGTTCCAGGTGGGCTTTCTGATGTGGGAAAACAGCTGGTCCAGAAAGCAGAGGGTTACGGATGTTCCTTACAGGAACTTCAAGAAAATTATCTGTATCAATGGATCTATAAACTGTTTCCTGTTTTCTCAGGCAAGCTATCCAACATAGATCTCTCCCATTCCTGGAAGGGTCCGTATAAGAATTTAAGAGTTATATACACTGGAGGGATCACTCTCGACACCTTGAAGGAGGTTGTGAAAAAAGATCCCGATGGAATCTTCTGTGCCTCTGCCCTGACAGACAAAATAGGTTATCCAGAGCAGATGAAAAAAGAGATCCGGAAATGGAAGGAAGTGCTCAAGCCGGGCTCTCCAAAATCTGCAAAGGCTTCGAAAACAAAAAAAAGGATTGAAACTCCTGGGCTTAGAGTCGTCACTTTTGGAGAGTTGATGATCCGTCTATCGCCACCCTTTGGAGTTCGACTGCAGAATGCACGGAATTTTGATTTGAATTTTGGTGGAGCGGAAGCGAATGTTGCAGTTTCCCTGGCTCGTTTCGGAATCAATGCATCTTTTGTGACCGCACTTCCTCTGGATGATCTCGGGGACCATGCTCTCCGTACGTTGAGAATGCACGGCGTGGACTCTCGGTTCATCCTCCGCCAAGGCGATCGAATCGGGATTTACTATCTGGAGCATGGTTCAGGCCTGAGGCCTTCAAAAGTCATCTATGACCGCGCTCACTCTGCTTTTCCTGAGATCGATCCCGCAGACCTGGATTGGGAACAGATATTGGAAAATACGCAGTGGTTCCACTGGACGGGGATCACTCCTGCCCTGAGTGATTCGGTGGCTGCCAGCTTGCATAAAGGGTTGGAAATGGCAAAAAAGAAGGGAATAACAGTCAGTGTGGATTTGAATTATCGGAAAAAACTCTGGAGCGAAGAAAAAGCGAGAGAAGTGATGTCAGGACTCATGGAGTATGTCGATATTCTTTTCGGGAATGAAGAGGATTCTTCTCGTGTGTTCGGTATCCGGACGAAGAGAACGAATATTGCGACAGGAACATTGAGTGTGGACGATTACCAGGACGTGGCTAAAACTTTAATCAAACGTTTCGGATTTAAAAAAGTCGCCATTTCTCTTCGAGAAAGTCTCTCTGCTTCGGAGAATATATGGTCAGCCTGTCTTTTGAGCGGGAATAAATTTATCAAAAGCAAGAAACACCGGGTCTGGATTGTGGACCGTGTCGGAACGGGAGATGCCTTTGCTGCTGGCTTGATATACTCTTTTCTGGAGGGGAAATCCGACCAGGAGGCTCTTGATTTTGGTGTGGCAGCTTCCTGCCTCAAGCATTCCATTAGCGGCGATTTTAACCTGGTCAAAAAAGAGGAAGTGGAACGCATAGCTGCCGGTGAGACAACCGGACGAGTTCAACGTTAAAAAGGAAAGGGTCGCAATGCAGAAGTGTAAAAATTCACGTATTGGAAGGAGTTTAAGAGAATAAAATGAATGTTCATATCATGAGGTCGATCGACCGAGGAGTGGGAATCCCGATATGTTTGTTCATATCCATTGTTCATGGGATAGGAAGAATTTTCAGTAAACCCAGGCTTATAAAAAGACCTGAGAAAATCTTGTTTATCGAGCTTTCTGAGATGGGGAGCATGGTCCTTGCCTATTCTATGTTCAAAAAGACAAAAGAATTGTTTCCAAAAGCAGAGTTGTATTTCCTGACTTTCAGAGAGAACCGGCATGCTGTGGATGTTCTGGGTGTCGTTCCAGAAGGGAATGTCATAACTGTGAGCAGTCGCACTTTCTTCTCTTTTTTGTTCTCCTCCATAGGGGCGATATGGAAACTCAGGTTGGAGAAAATAAGTGTTGCTGTGGATATGGAGCTGTTTGCCCGGTCCACGGCTATTCTTAGCTTCATGAGTGGCGCAAAAAACAGAGTCGGGTACTTCCGGTATCACAATGAAGGATTATACAGGGGAAACTTTCTGACACATAGGGTGGAATTCAATCCTCATATCCATATGGCCCAGAACTTCCTCAATCTGATTTATGCCGTCAGATCCTCTATTAAAGATGTCCCGCTGACGAAAAAACAAGTGGCCGAACAGGACATCGTTCTTCCGAAAGTGCGAATATCTGAAACTGTCAAAATGAAAATGATAAAGAGGCTCCAGGACGAGAATAAATATATTGTGCACGCTAAGAAGATCATACTGCTCAGTCCGAGTGCGAGTGATATCGTTCCTATGCGGAGATGGCCCTTAACGAATTATATTGAGTTGGCAAGGCTGTTAGTCAAACACGATGGAGTCTACATCATAATAACTGGAGTCGAGTCAGAAAAAAAACATGCGGATATTCTGTATCAAACCTTAGGTTCGATGAGGTGCGTGAATCTGGCCGGAAAAACCTCTTTTTCTGAATTGATCAGTCTTTATGACATTGCGGACATTTTGATCACGAATGACAGTGGACCCGTGCATTTTTCTACAATGACCAACATCAAGACTTTTGCCTTTTTTGGGCCTGAAACTCCAGTGCTTTATGGACCGCTTGGAGAGAATTGTCTTGTGCTCTATTCGGATTACAGTTGCAGCCCCTGTATATCCGCTTTTAACCAGAGGAAATCTCCCTGTAATGACAACAAATGTCTTAAAGTCATCACGGTTCAGGAAGTCTACAGGAAAGTTAAACTGTTCCTTGCGTAAATCAATTCAGTTTCAGCAGATGATTCTCCCTGTGCACTCGAAATTTCCTTCATAGGAGCCAGGATTTTGATCTTTGAGTGACAAGAACCTGTCATGATTTTAAGAAAAAAAACATATCTTTTCATCTTTATTGCCCTTATCCTCCTGATCTCCCTTTTCTTCCTTAAGATCCAGGAACACATGAGAGATTTCGAAGTGAATTACACTGCGGGAAAAAGATTGCGAGCGAGTGAAACTCTTTACCAGAGTGAGGACGGACACTATTTGTTCAAATACTTTCCGAGTGCTGTACTCTTTTATCTCCCCCTCTCATTTCTTCCTTTAGGCCTAGCAAAAGCCCTCTGGTATTCTCTTGTGGTCTTCAGTCTTTGTTTCCTTGTTTACATGTCTTACAGGATGTTGCCCTCAAAAGGAGAGAAGCCAAAATATTTGCTTGTGTTCACTCCTTTGATATTGACCAAATTTTTCCTGAGAGAGATTCAGTTGGGACAGATCAATGCGGTTGGCGGGATGGTTTTGCTATTTATGGTCTGGTATTTGATCTCTGAAAAGGACGAAAGACCTGCCCGGAAAGAACTGTA
>DAOVAM010000281.1 GCA_030671065.1 Candidatus Aminicenantota bacterium | reverse complement strand
TCCATACTGGGTCAGGAGTTCCTTATCGATCCGGGGCCTGTAATAAAATCCTTCCAGATAGGCTTTAGTGATGAGTTGGCAGAGGTTTTTATATCCTTTTTCATCCTTGACAAGCAAAACCAGATGAAAATGGACCGGGCCTTTCCTTTCGGCCTTTTTATCAAACCGGCTTTTGGGAGCCACGTAGATCTCGCAGCCGAGGATCGGTTTAATCTCTTTTTCCTTCGCTTGCTTGAAAAAGTTCACAGCCCCAAAAATATTTCCATGGTCAGTCAGAGCAACCGCGGGCATATTATTCTGGTAGGCGGCTTCAACCAGCGCCGCCGTCTTCAAGGCCCCATCCAGAATGCTGAATTCTGAATGGTTATGAAGGTGAATAAACGTTAGTTCCATCTCAGTTTACAGTCTAAATTCTATACAGAAGGCTTGGAGTCAAGCTTTTTCTATTCACAGTCTTTGATTGCAGAAAGGCCAGCTTTGCTGACTGAATAATACAACCGATTTTAAAACACAAATATCTATTTTAGTTATTCTCTACTCGAAGCTCAACTTATTTCGAAAAATTCATCGAAATTGTACTTTTCTTAAAATCTCGCTCTCTGTGTTTTCTCTGTTTCCTAATCTTGATTGAACCGCATTCGGTCAATCGCTAGGCCAGAGGACATGCCAAGATGTCCCTGTGGTTCTTTCCCGCTAAAGCTTTCTCAGTTTTATTCCCACTCTATTGTTCCCGGAGGCTTGCTGGTGATGTCATAGACAATCCGGTTTACGCCCTCCACTTCGTTAACGATCCGATTCGATATCCTGGAAAGGAGTTTCGCCTCAGCAGGAAACCAGTCAGCAGTCATCCCATCCACGCTCTGGACAAGACGGATCACAACAACACTCTGATAGGTCCGCCGGTCTCCCATGACACCGACAGATTTCACAGGAAGCAACACCACAAAGGCTTGCCACAGTTTTTGATAAATGCCCGCTTTTTTTATTTCATCGACCAGGATGACATCCGCCTCCTGCAAGAGTCTGATCCTCTCCGGGGTGATCTCCCCGACTATCCTTACTGCCAGTCCCGGCCCGGGGAAGGGATGCTGAAGAATAAAGTCTCTGTCTACTCCCAGCTCACTTGCGAGAGCCCGCACCTCATCCTTGAAGAGCTCCCGGAGCGGCTCGATCAATTTAAATCTCATCCGGGAGGGCAGCCCCCCGACGTTGTGATGAGATTTTATGGAATCTGAAGGGCCCTGGACAGGATTGCTCTCGATCACATCCGGGTATATCGTGCCTTGCGCCAGGAAAGAGACCTCTCCAATCTTCGCTGCTTCCTCTTCAAAGATGCGGATAAACATCTTTCCGATCAGTTTCCTCTTCCTCTCAGGCGACACGACACCCTTGAGTTCTCCCAGAAACTGCTGGGCAGCATCCACCCCTATCACATTCAACGCCAATTTTTTCTTGAATTCATCCATTAGCTCCTGGTGCTGCCCCTTCCGCAAAAGGCCATTATCGATATAGATGCAGATAAGATTATCCTGTACTGCCTTTTGCACGAGCAGGGAGGTAACCAGAGAATCGACCCCACCGCTGAGCCCACAGATGATTTTCTCCTTCCCGACCTCTTTCCGGATCTCCTCGACCTTACGCTCAATGAATGAACCCATCTTCCATTCAGGGGGCAATTTTAAAATTGAGAAAAAGAAGTTCGACAGGAACTTCTTTCCCTGCATCGTATGCACCACTTCGGGGTGGAACTGTACGCCAAAAAACTTCCTCTTCTGGTCTTCCATTACAGCCACTCCGCAGTGAGACGTTTTCCCGGATACGATGAAACCAGGTGGAATCCTTTCCACTCTGTCCCCGTGACTCATCCAGACCTGGCCCCCATCTTTGATCCCTGAAAGCAGGCCCTTTCTATCCAGGACCTTCAGAGAGGCAAATCCGTATTCCCTTTTTTGCGAGGGGATCACCTTCCCTCCTAGAAGATAGGCCATCAGCTGCAGTCCGTAACAGATGCCCAGAACAGGAATTCCCATCTCGAATAGTTCTTTGGACACTGAGTGAGCGTCTTTCCCGTAAACACTCTGAGGGCCTCCAGAGAGAATGATGGCATCCGGTTTTTCTCTCTTGAGCCTGGAGAGACTGGAGTTGTAAGGAAATATCTCAGAGAAAATTCCCAGTTCCCTTATTTTTCTTGTGATCAGCTGAGTGTATTGAGAGCCAAAATCGAGGACAACGACTTTATTCATGACAAGATTTTAGCACAAATTTTAGCAGGGTTCTATTTTTGAACGAAATTCAACAGGAAATGTCGAATGTTGAGACGCGACCCCTTACTGTGTTATAGTTGTTTTGCCATGGACTGGGAAACGATTGCTCAAGAAATAAGCATCCAAACCGATTCAAAAATCATCCTTTTTGTCATGGATGGTTTGGGCGGTCTGCCTGTCGATGGAAAGACAGAGCTTGAGGCGGCTCACACCCCCAATCTCGACCGCCTGGCTGCACAAAGTGTCTGCGGCATGACCGATCCGGTTTTTATGGGAATCACACCAGGAAGCGGCCCAGCTCATCT
>DAOVAM010000171.1 GCA_030671065.1 Candidatus Aminicenantota bacterium | reverse complement strand
GCTTTTTAACTTCTCTTTGGATTCGATTAAAAATCTTTTTAATCCGGGGGAGATGAGAAAGAACTTCAAAGCCTCCGACTACTCCGAGGTCATGCACAGAGTATAGAAGCTCAACTCCTTCTGCTTCCATGTGTGTTCCCCCTATTCCGAAAAAAGTGAGTTCCGGATGGAGTTTATGGAATTGCTGGACGAGGTCCGCTCCGTATTTATCTCCTGAATTTTCTCCAGCTACGATGAGAACAGAGCCTGTCAATCCCTTTCTTCCTCCCCATAATAAACAATCTCTGGCATGGCTTCAGGATCCTGACCGTAAAAAAAGAGCCATCTGTCGTAAGTTTCTTGTTGGAGATAGATCTTTATGGAGAGTTTTGAAGAGGAACTGACGACTCCGATGATTTGAGGATTTTGGATTGATGAGAGAGCACTTTGAGGTGCTATCAGAATTTTTTGTGCGGCAGTGCCTTTTTTTAAGGAAACTCCTGAATAGGGGAGGATGATATCCCATTCTCCGTCTGGGATCATGGGATCTGTGAATAATTTACGTAAGCATTTCTCTTCAACCAATTCATCAAAGGATTTGGGGAAACTTCCCGGGTGTTTCATCTGGTACAATCGAATAGCTTCAACATACTGTTTCCCTCTAAAGATCAGTTCTTCTTCTCTTTCTCGCTGGATCTGAGTTTTCCAGACAGGAGTAGCCACGAGAAGGCCGATACTCATCACAAAAATTGCGAACAAAAGGATGATGAGGGCGTAGCCTTTTTTTCTGTCCATGGATCGTTATTGAGACGGTTGAATAGATACTACCATGTATTGTAGAGGCTTCCGTCTATCGCTTTTTCGTTTGAACCTGAGAAAACATCCACGATTCCAACCTCTATATCGAATGACATCAGGTCATCCTCAGTAAGAGTCTGCTGCACTTCTATCCATGTTTCCGAAGACTTGGTTATGGGATCCACTGGGATAGTTCTCAAGTATTCATCATCCACAAGAGTCTGGAGCGAAAGGGGGTATTTCATTTTATCAGTGTAATACTGATTGATCAGTTTCCGCAATTGATGGAGATCTTCTTTTAAAACAGCCTCTCTTGCTCTTTTCGCGGCATACCTGTATTGCGGGATGCCTAGGCCTACTAAAATTCCGATTAAAGTGAAGACAATAATGATCTCAATCAGAGTGAAGCCTTTTTTCTTTGTATTCATTTGTTTTTTTATCATTTGGTTACCAGCCCCTATATTTTGTGCCGTCCAACGCCGTCCCTAAACTTTTTGTGTAAATGTCGTAGACGTTTTCTCCACCCCAAACATCCGAATCTACATCATCCTGATAAGATCTTAGTCCCCATTCATACGAATTCGTCATCGGGTCTTTGGGAATCCGGCGTAGAAATTTCACAATTCGTATTCTTGGGTCCTCATCTTCTTCTCCTGCTTCTGAGACCTCTACTCCTTTGACGAGCGTTTCCAGATCCGGAGGGTATCCTTCATCCTCTTCATCCAGTTCGATTTTCTTTTCATCGGCGAGCATTTTATAGGCATCTATGGCTTCTCTGATGAGTCTTAGGCTTCTGTGCAGTTCGATTTCTTTTTCTCTTTTTACAGCATTCTTGGCTAAAGGAAAAATGACTGCGGCCAGGATGGCAAGAAGGGTGAGAGTAACCAGCATCTCGGTCAGAGTGAATCCTTTTTTATGAGCAAAAAGTATACTCATGTTCCCTGCAGTTTGCTTGATGCACTAAATCTTATTTTTATCTGACCGATTATTGTAAAAGGAGGATTTTTTTTGTCTGTCGTTGTCAAAATCAGAAGAGCGGTTGGAATTTTGTTCCAGAGCCCTTTTGCTGAGCTTGATCTTGTTATCTTCATCGATTGCAAGAACTTTAACCCGGACTGTTTGTCCCATTTTTAAAACATCTCTGATATTCCTGATCCTGTGATGGGCGATTTCAGAGATATGCAGAAGACCGACAATGTTTGGTAAGATCTCAACAAATCCGCCGTACTCTTCAAGGCGAACAATTTTTCCGGTGTAGGTTTTTCCAACTTCGGCCTCCACTGTGATTTCCTTGATCATCTGTTTTGCGCTCTCCGCGGATTCGGTATCCGCAGAAGCGATAGTGATCTTTCCGCTCTCATCGATTTCAATCTTGGAATTTGTTTGAGCAATGATTTTCTTGATGATTTTTCCTCCGGGTCCGATCACTTCGCCCACTTTTTCAGGATTGATCATCAGGTTTATAATTCGGGGAGCATAAGGAGAAATATCTGGCCTGGGTTTTGGAAGAACCTCATTCATCTTTGCGAGGACCTGTACTCGTGCATTTTTGGCCTTTGTAAGAGCCTCCTTTAGCACCTGGATGGAAATAAACGGAACTTTTAAATCCATCTGGATGGCTGTTATGCCTTTTTCAGTTCCCGCGACCTTCAAATCCATATCCCCAAAATGATCTTCTAAACCGGCGATGTCAGTGAGGAGAACATCTCGGTCACCCTCATGGACAAGGCCAATGGAGATTCCAGCAATAATCATCGACAGTGGGACTCCTGCATCCATGAGAGAGAGAATTCCTCCACACACAGAAGCCATTGATGAAGAGCCATTGGATTCCAGGATGTCGGATACGATACGGATTGTGTAAGGAAAAACCTCCTCATCCGTAGGTATCGAGCGAAGGATGGATTTTTCTGCCAGAGCCCCGTGACCGATTTCTCGTCTTCCCGGGCCTCTCAAGAATGCCACTTCTCCGACACTGAAAGGCGGAAAATTGTAGTGGAGCATGAATCTCTTTTCTCCTCTTTCTCCAATCCCGTCCAATCTCTGCACATCTTCAAAAGTCCCGAGAGTGACAGTCGCCAAGCACTGGGTCTCTCCTCGTGTAAACAGGGCTGAACCATGGGTTCGGGGAAGCATTCCCACTTCGATGGAGATCGGTCTGATATCGTCGAAACCTCTTCCATCTATTCTTTTTTCTTTGTTTATGATCAAATCTCGGACTAATTTTTTTTGTATTTGGTAGAAAATCTCTTTGGTTTCTCTGATCTCATCTTCGTTTTCTTCGGGAATAGAGTCGAGCAGACTGTCCAGGATTTTTTGAGCTTCCTTTTCTTTATCTTTCTTGGTTTGATTCAGGGTGGCTTTTTCCAGGGATGAAGAAATATCTTTCTCGATTTTTTTCAGTTTGGCTTGGTCAATTTCTTCGGCCCTGAATTCTCTTTTTTGGACTTGCAGCTTTTTATAAAGCTCTTTTTGGGCATTGACGATTTGGATAATCGTCTCCTGAGCCAGAGAGATTCCTTCGATGATTTTGTCCTCTTCGATCTCTGCTCCATCTGCTTCCATCATGACAATTCCTTCTTCAGTTCCTACGACCATCATATCGAGAGGACTTTTTTCAAGTTGTTTCACTGTAGGATTAATAACAAATGTGTTGTCCACATAACCCACTTTTACGGCTCCGATTGGAGTGGTGAAAGGAATGTCTGAAAAATAAAGAGCGGCAGAAGCACCGATGAGCCCCAGAGTGTCAGGTTCGTTCTCAAGGTCAGCTGAAAGGAGAAGAGCGATGATTTGGGTATCGAAGAAGTAGCCATCGGGAAAAAGTGTTCTTATAGGCCTGTCAATCAAACGACTCACAAGGATCTCTCTTTCCGATGGCCTCCCTTGTCGTTTGAAAAAACCTCCTGGAATTTTTCCGGCCGCATAGGTATTTTCCCTGTAGTCGACAATCAGAGGAAGGAATGACTTCGGTTCCCTCATTTCTTTTTTAGAGGTGGCAGAGACGAACATGATGGTGTCTCCGTAGCGAAGGAACGCTGAGCCGTCTGCCTGTCTGCCAATTTTGCTGATTTCTATAGACAGATTACGGTTGCTAATTTCAAGATTGATAACTTCTCCCGACATTCTGATTTTCTGGTTTTCGGTTACTTTCTGAGCTTAAGCTTTTTTATCAAACTTTCATACCTTTTGGTATCTTGCTTTTTTAGGTATTCCAGAAGCCTTTTTCTCCTGCCGACCATTCTCATTAAGCCAGTCCGGGAGTGAAAGTCCTTTTTGTGAGTTGCAAAATGCCCTGTTAAATAATTGATTCTATTGGTAATAATGGCAATTTGCACTTCTGGGGAACCCGTATCAGAGGTGTTGATCTTGTTCGCTTTTATGATATTAGTTTTTTCTTCTTTACTCAGCACTCGGATTTTCTCCTAATGAAATGAAAAGTAATAGTAACAAAAAAGCTGGGGATTGTAAATTGTTATTTATCTATTAGTTTAAATAAAAATCTGAGCGAAAAAAATACTTTCATTTTGAGGATTTCAAGAATTCTTTTCTCAAGATGAGCTGTTGTGCATACTTGGAGTCAAAGCCTCCCATCACACTTTTGATTTCCTCTAGTTTTTCTTCGATCTCAGCGAGAGACATTTTGTTGATCTTTTTTTTCTTGGAAGGAACAGCTTCAGGTGCAGCTTCGGCAGGAGGAAGTTCAACTTTTTTCTCTTTTTTTTCTTCGGGTTTGACTTCAACAGCTTCTTCTTCTGCTTTTTCTTCAACAGGAGGGGCTTCCTCTTCGGGCGGTTTCTCGGCTTTCTCAACGACCTGAGGTTCGGGCTCTTTAGGTTTGGGCTCTTCTTTGAGAGGTTCTTCTGTTTTTTCTGGGGGGACTTCCTTTTCAAGCTCTTCTGCCGGAGGAGCTTCTTCTTTAGTTGGTTCTTTAGGCTCTTCAACGCCAGCTTCGGTTTTTTCTGGTTCAGCCTCTTTTTTTGGGGGCTTGGCTTTTTCTTTTTCGGCTTCTTCAGGTTTGGTTTCTTTTTTGGCCTCTTGTTTTACTTCTGTAGCGACAGCTTTTTTTTCCTTCTCTTTCTCTAGCTTTTCTTCTTTTTTAGTTTGAGTCTGTGCTTTTTTGTCCTTTGTTTTTTTCTCTTTTTCTTTTATCTGTTTCTTCTCTTCAGCCATTTTTTATCCTTTCAGTGGTTTATGTATGCGCATCAGCAAGGATGAATGCATCTCCAGTAGATTAGCAGAATTCGGTGGAAGAGCGCAATTGTTTTTTTATTAATGGTAGGAATGGGGATGTTACCTGATTACATTCTATC
>DAOVAM010000209.1 GCA_030671065.1 Candidatus Aminicenantota bacterium | reverse complement strand
ATTCCAAACCTGGATTTTTGACTTTGTCTTCATGCCTTGAATCAAGGATCTTTCGATGAGGCCCTATATTGAACACAATGAGGAGGAAGAAATAAAGGCTTGATGTTTAAGAAAAATTGTTTGACTCCTTGAGATAGATTGATTATAATAAGGCCCCATGGATTCATTCAAGGTTGGCGATAAGATCATTTATCCCAATCAGGGATTAGGCATAATCGAAGACATCCAAATGGAAAGCTATTTCGGGGAGAAGTCCAGAGTTTATCATCTGAGAATTTTTTCGAACAACACTCTGGTTATGGTCCCCTTCACCAACACGGAAGAAATCGGGATCAGGAAACCTATTTCGACGAGAACTGTTAAAAAGATTTTTGACTTTATGCGAAATGGCGACATCGAGGTTACGATGAACTGGAAGGGAAGGTACAAAGAGCACCTGAACCTCTTGAGGTCTGGTACGATGCTGGATATGGCTTTGGTCTTGAAGAGTTTGTTCTATTTGAACCTGATCAAACCTCTCTCCTTCCGCGAGAAGAAAATGATGGAAAAAGTTAAGGAGCTTATGGTATCAGAAATCTCAGAAGTATCTGCTCTTTCCATTCCAAAAATTGAGCAGAGGGTCATGGAGACTCTATCCCTCTGTTTCAAGGATATCGATTCACGTCTGGATTCTTGATTTTATAGGATATGCTCTTCCCAGCCGTTGCTCTCCTTTTGTTTTTTCTTCTGCTCAGCGCTTTCTTTTCCTCATCCGAAACTTCTTTTATAGCAGCCAATCCGTATAAGCTGGATTATCTGGAAAAGAAAGGCTCAAAAAGAGCGAAGCTCGTCAAGGGAATGCTGAAGAGAGTAGATAGTCTTCTTGCCACTATACTTATCGGGAACACTCTCGTGAATGCCGCAGCGGCGTCCATCGCGACTTTTCTTTTCGTTTCTTTCATCCCGAATAAGAATCATGCGGTTTTGCTGGCTACTCTGGTTACGACTTTTTTGATCCTCATTTTTTCAGAGATTACACCTAAAACTTATGCGGCATACAATCCAATCAAACTTTCATTCCTGTTTGTCCGGCCTATCCGGTTTTTTATCGTGGTGTTCTATCCGTTTGTCAAGATCTTTACTTTTATCTCCCGCCTGCTCTTGCCCTCCTCTCAAAAAGCAGGGGCAACTCTTGCCCGCTCTCTCAGTGAGGAGGAGATCAAAACTTTGTTGTCTATGGGGATAAAAGGAATGTCTACGCTTCGGAAAAAGATGATTTCAGGAGTCCTGGATATCGGTTCGCGTCCCATCAGGGAGGTCATGATTCCTCGTCTTCAGATCAATGCGATTGAAATCAATTTTTCGGCTCAGCAAATTCTGGAAACCATTCTTTCTGGAGGATTCTCCAGGTTTCCTGTATACAGAGGAAGGTTGGATAACATCGAGGGGCTGATTCATGCCAAAGACATTATTCGATATCTTGTTGATAATAAAGAGATTAATATTAGCTCGCTTCTCAGAAAACCGCTCTTTCTTCCAGAATCCGCTTCGTTGGAAAAAGCCTTGCTGCAGATGCAGGAGACGGCAAACCACCTGGTTTTTGTAGTGGACGAGTTTGGGAGTATGGAAGGAATTGTGACGCTTGAAGACATCATGGAGGAGATCGTGGGGGAGATTCAAGATGAGTACGATGCCAAAGAGGAAGATCTGTACGTCCAGATCGCAGAGAATGTATATGTGATCAGGGGAGGAGCTTCCATCAAAGATATCAATCAGAGAATCGATCTTGACCTTCCTGAAAAAACGGAGTACACAACGGTTGCGGGTTTTTTCCTTCATGAGTTTGGAAAGATCCCTCATGAAGGAGAGGTGTTGAAATACAATAAATTTCAGTTTATTGTGGAGAGGATGAGTCGGCGCCGCATCAGCCTTCTCCGGGTTCTGATGAGGGCTCCTGAAAAAGAGAAAAAAGTATGAAGGTTATCGCGACGAATAAAAAAGCAAAGTACAATTATGAGATCCTGGAAAGTATTGAAGCAGGCATTTCTCTTTTGGGAACCGAAGTGAAATCCATTCGGGAAGGAGGGATCAGTCTAAAAGAGAGCCATGCAGAAATAAAGGGGGGGGAAGCTTTTATCGTGAACTGCCATATCAATCCTTATGAGGCTGCGAGCCGCTTCAACCACGATCCAAGGAGAGAGAGAAAGCTTTTGCTCCACCGCCGCGAAATCAAACGGTTGATCGGAAAGATCCGAGAAAAGGGTTTTACTCTTATTCCGACAAAGGTCTTCTTCAATGATAAAGGAAGAGTGAAAGTGGAAGTTTCGCTCGCAAAGGGAAAAAGGACCTACGAGAAGAGAGAAGCGATTCGAGAGAGGGATCACAAGCGGGAATTAAGGGCTGAACTCAAAAAGGCCCGAAGATAACTCAAAAGCGAGGTTTATCGCGGCCACCATACTATCAGGATTTGCCTTCCCCTTGCCTGCAATATCAAATGCAGTCCCGTGGTCTGGAGAAGTCCGGATGAAGGGAAGGCCAAGAGTGACATTGACTCCCTTTTCGAAACAGAGAAGCTTGAAGGGGATGAGTCCTTGGTCATGGAAAAGAGAAATGACGATTTTTTCAGGATGATTCAGGGCCATCCGGAAGACAACATCGGGGGGATAGGGACCGCTGATGTCCACCCCTTTTTTTTGGGCAAAGGTTATGGCTGGGATGATCTCCTCCTGTTCTTCTGAACCGAAGAGTCCTTGTTCTCCGGCATGAGGATTTAGCCCAGCAACCAGGAAATGGAATGTTCCGGGCTTGATGTCTTCGACAGCCTTATGGAGGTTGAAGAAAAAATCCTGGAGTTGTTCTTTTTTTATCTCTTCCAACGCACGTTTTAGGGGAAGATGATGGCTGAACAGGGCGACTTTCAATTCGTCTGACCAGAAAGTCATGAGAGCCTGGGGGTGCAACTGACTGAGGTAGTTCGTATGGCCTGACCATTCTAAGCCGGCAAGATTCCAAGAATGTTTGGATATGGGCGCAGTGACGAGGGCTTGGATCGTGCCTTTTTGAGCTTCTTCAACAGCCCGCTCAAAGAAAAGGAAGGATGACTTCCCGTTTTCCTTTGAAGGAGATCCTTTTCTTATTGACCTTAAAGGGTTTTCGATTTCCAGAAGGGATACAGAAGGGGATGAGAAATCCTGGACTTTGTCAAAAGACTCGATTTCCATGTTGAGGCCCAAACTCTGCATTCCTTCTTCAACAACAAGAGATGAGCCGAAAAGCACATAGGAAATTTTTGGGAGAGAATGGAGGAGCGAGAGAGCTTTGAATACGGTTTCAGGTCCGACTCCCCCTGGATCCCCGAGAGTGATCCCGATCCTGGGAAGGCTCATTTTTTCTGTTTTTTTTCTTTGCTATCGTTCAGTTTATACAGATACTTGATGCTGTTTTTATAGACTAATAGATTGGGAGCGTCATCGCGGTTGAGTTTAATGCAGTTTTCATCGTACCATTCGATATATCCTTCGATGGTTTCCCCATCAATGAAGACGAGTCCCATTGGAGTTTTTTTATTCATCTGCTTGAGGTAGTAATAGTTTTCCGCATGCGTTTCAGACGGGGGATGAGATTTCTTTTTTGAAGAATCGCGGTTCATTTTATCTTTTAACTCAGATAAATTTGGTCTGATAAGCTTCCTGTTCATGTTTTACTTCTCCAAGAATTAAGCTGGATAAGAAAATCAGAATTACGTTACATATCATAATAACACTATCATCTTGAAATTTCAAGAACTCGAACCTATTGGGAGGCATCTCTATTTTCGTGATGGACAAAGCTAGGGTGGGATCTCAGGAAAGATCAGGCTGGGTGTTGAGAAAACCGTTTGAAGGCGGAGCGGGCATGGTTCCTCTCCGTAGGAGAGGAGAGCGGAGCCTGAAACCGAGTAGGGTTTGACTCGCTGGGGCAAAGCCTGCGTGTTTTCGATGCACTCAGCCTGATATATAGCACATCTTGTTATCATGGATTTGGAGATGCTTTCAACCTATTGGAATCATTTCGAGATATAGAGAGAATGATTTTTGCCTCATGATTGAGTTCTAAAGGGGTGCTTAGCGAGGATATGCTTGAGCTGCATAGCAGCGATCTGGAAAAGAGAATCTTCAACTTGGATTAAAGAAAGTACTCATGAGGATTATTTTCTTAACAGGATTCAAGTTTTAAGGGCAGAACAATTCTATTGAGCACGAGTT
>DAOVAM010000056.1 GCA_030671065.1 Candidatus Aminicenantota bacterium | reverse complement strand
GTGAGAAGCCTGATATTGGTAGTCGTGAAAATATCTTTCCAGAGTTTAGAGCGACCAACTTTATGATAATGAATTCTTCCTTCGGCCCGGAGAATTTCCAGATATTTGGCAACTGTATGGCGAGTTAATCCAAGTTTCTTGGCTAATTCCTCCATCTGGAGGCCAGAAGGGGACGACTTGAGAATTTTTAGGATCTTGAGCTGGAGGTCCTTATCCATACTTTTATGGTATCCAATATTGGTTACCATTAAAGTAATAAATCGAGAGATGCTTTGTCAAGATTTTTTTTAAAAAAGGGGCTTTCTCATCCCCTTTTATTGAGGATCCTGAGAAGGTTTGTTTACAGAGTTGTTACTAGGTCAGGATTTCTTTTGCTTCAGAGCTTTCAATATTTTCTCTGGTGTGATCGGCAGCTCTTTGATCCAGACTCCTGTTGCATCCGCAATGGCATGGGCGATGGCTGCCAGGATAGGCAAGGTGGCTCCTTCTCCCACTTCCTTGGCCCCGTACGGTCCTTCAGGCTCATAAGAGTCGACAATTCCACTGAAAATTTCGGGAGCGTCTTTAATCGTCATCAATAAATAATCATGAAGATTCGGATTGAGGATATTCCCCTTCTTGTCATACCGAACGTCTTCCATGAGAGTCTCACCCGCACCCATGACTACAGCTCCTTCAACCTGGCCATGAACAGCCTGGGGATTAATGGGAGTCCCACAATCATGATAGTCAGTAAATTTTTCTAATTTCACCTTTCCTGTTTCTAAATCGACACAGCATTCGCATACAGAACTGGAGTAAGAGAAGGCCGGACTGGTCCCCACAGCCGCCCCTTTGTAATCTCCACCGAGTCCCTCGGGAGGCTTGTACCAACCTGTCCCAACCAGGGGCCCTTGGTCATTGAAGTACTTCCGGGCCGCTTCCTCCCATTCGATGACTCGAGATGCATCACTTTTATGAGATATTCGGTTGTCCTTCGCTTCGAGCTCCTGGGAACTGCAGCTCCATATCCTGGAAACCATATCAAAAAGCTTCTTGAGGATATCCTTGCTGGCCATAGCCACAGCATTTCCACCCATCAATGTTGTCCTGGAGGAATACGCTCCCAAATCCAGGGGGCTGATATCAGAATCTTCCGTGCGGATGCGAATCCTGTGCAGGCTGACTCCTAAAGTCTCAGCGCATATCTGGGATAAAACCGTGGATGATCCCTGACCTATTTCAGCAGCTTGAATAAGGAGGACAACTGCAGTTCCATCTTCACTGATTTTAACAATGGCGTTCGCATGGGGAAAGACAGCCTTCTTCATGAATGTTTCTGGCTTTTTCTCAGAGTGTCGCTGGACCTGCCCGCGGTAGATGGCATACCCTGCGCCCGAGACAAACCCGCCGCAGCCGATTCCGATCCCCTTTCCTGGAGGGAGTTTCCCATATTTTTGATTCCATCCAGATTTCTTCCTGACTTCTTTTATAGTCGCTTTAAACTCGCAACTTCGAACGTCCAGGTCGTTGCAGGTCCGCGTATCCGGGTCCATAGCATTCCGGAGTCGTATTTCGACCGGGTCGATCCCAAGGTCATCGGCAATCATGCTCATGAGGCTTTCAAAAGCAAAGCGCGGCTGGGGAGTTCCGTGACCACGCATGGCGCCACAGGCCGGTTTATTGGTCATGATCCTGAAACCTTCGTACCTGTAATTGGGAATATGATAGAGCGTGGGGATCATGCTTCCGGCATAATAAGCCGTGACGACGCCGAATGAAGAATACGCTCCTCCATCAAGGTAAATCCGGCTCTGGACCGCAGTGATCTTCCCATCTTTTTTCACTCCGATCTTAAACTTCATGTGCTGCTTATGCCTTCCCCGCCCGAACATAAACATCTCTTCGCGGCTGTAAACCATCTTGACGGGTCTTCCTGTCTTCTTGGACGCGATAGAGGTGATCAAATCCAGGGGAGTCGTCCCGGCTTTTGAGCCAAACCCACCTCCAACATGTGGACGTATGATACGGATCCTCCCGAGTGGGATATCCAGCACCCGGGCAACCATGTATTGAACGTAATGGGGAACCTGGGTGGAAGAATAGAGCACAAGAGTTGCTCCGTCATTCTCCCAGTAAGCAATGGAAGCATGAGGCTCGATGGGGCTCTGGTAGACATGGTTTCCCACAAATTCTTCCTCTCTCACGAAATCCGCTTCTTTTAATCCCTTATTGATATCACCAAAATGGTGGTCCACTACAGTATTGATGTTGTTCTTAAATCTGTCATGAAGCTGTGGAGCTCCTTTTTTCATAGCCTCCATCGGCTCGAACACAGATGGAAGCTTTTCATACTCGACGTTTATCAAATTCAAAGCTTCCTCTGCCGTCTTCTCATCCACAGCGATCACAGCCGCCACTTCATCACCCACATACCTCACGCGTTCCTTGGCCAGGACATATTCGTCATAACGAGCTGGGGAGACACCGTACATAATATCGGGGACATCTTTTCCAGTAAGAACCAGCTTGACTCCTGGAAGCTTTTCCGCTTTCCGTGTATCAATCTTCTTGATCACGCCATGAGGAATCGGAGAATGGAGAATTTTTCCATGCAGCATGTTTTGAAAATAGTAATCGGCCGTGTATTTGGCCTGTCCACTGACTTTAGCTGCTGCATCCACTCTGGGCGAACTTCTTCCTACCGTTTTAAACTTATCGAGGTCATAGGATGGAGAAGGAGATTCTTTTATCGTCTTGTATTTTTTCCAATTTTTTACAGCCTCCAGGATTCGGGTGTACCCTGTGCAGCGGCAGAGGTTTCCGGAGAGAGCCTCCTTGATTTCCTCATCCGTGGGATCAGGATTGCGATCTACCAGGGCTACAGCACTCATGACTGTTCCAGGCGTACAAAAACCACACTGGATCGCACCATGGTTGATAAAAGCTCGCTGAAGGGAGTGCAGTTCACCTCCTGAAGCAACTCCCTCGATAGTGGTAATTTCAGTCCCTTCACAGGATGCAGCCAGAAGAAGGCAGCTGTTTTTTGGCTCTCCGTTTATGAGGACTGTGCATGCCCCACACACTCCGAGATCGCATCCTTTCTTGGTACCGGTCAACCTCAGCTTATCCCTGAGAACATCCAGAAGAGTCTCACTGTCATGAACCGCCACAGAATGCTCCTCTCCATTCACCCTGAGGACTACGATGCGGTTTTTTTCTCTCTGCTGTCCCATGTTGAACTACTTCTTTGTCCTTGATTTACCCTGAGCTCGTTCGAACGCTTCTGATAGACTCCGGCGTGTTAAGACATGAATCAGTTCTTTTCTGTACCAGGCCGAGCCCCGGATATCCGAGATGGGCTTTCCCTCTTCTTTAGCCATGGCCGCAGCTTCCTCAAAAACCTCTGAGGAAGGGGCTTTACCCTGAAGATGAGCAGAGGCCTTTGAAGCCAGAACTGGGGTGGGCGCGACGGCTCCGAGTACAATGGCAGCTCTTTCTGTCTTTCCGTTTTTTAGAGTCAATCTGGAAGCCACAGAAGCCACAGCTAATGAATTGGCCTCTCTGAGAGTGCATTTCTGGTAGGAGATTCCTGTATTGGATGAGGGAAGGGGTACAAAAACAGAAACGAGCAGTTCCTTTGTTCGACAGACCGTTTCTCTCGGACCCGTAAAGAAACCAGAAAGAGGGACTTCACGAGACGATTCAGTGCAGAGGAGCTCAACAGCCGCATCCGCTGCGATCAGAGATGGCGGGAAATCCGCCGAAGGCACGGCACTCGTGATATTCCCCGCTATGGTCGCCAGAGTGCGGATCTGGATCGAAGCCATGGATTGAGCTGCTTCTGTAAGAGCCGGAAAATACTGTCTAATGAGCGAGCTGGACAGGATTTCTTGAGGAGTGGATGTGGCACCGATCCGAATTCTGTTTCTTTCTTTCGTTATTCCTTTGAGTCCTTCGATGTCCTGAAGCGAAATGACATCTTTGACATCGGTTAATCCCTGCTTTAAATCAACCAGGAGATCTGTTCCTCCAGCCAGTACACGTGCACCCTTGAGATCGGATAAAAGTTGAACAGCTTCCTCCGCAGTTCGAGGACTATGAAATCTCATGCCGGAAAGAATCATCTGAACATCCTTGACCAATCCTTTGAAGTCAGAAGGAAAGGATTTAACTCTCTTTTTTTATGACTGCAGCCATGCTCACTCCTCCGCCGCCACAGATCCCTGCCAGGCCGATTTTACCACCATGGATTCTGAGTACATGATACAGAGTGAGAATAATCCGGGCTCCGCTGATTCCTGTGGGATGGCCAAGAGCAATCGCCCCGCCATGAACATTCAATTTTTCTCGGTCCCATTTGAGAACTTTCTCGTTCGCCAGGATCTGAGCCGCAAAAGCCTCATTCACTTCTATAAAATCAATGTCATCCAATGTTAAATTGGCTTTCTCGAGCGCCAGGGGAATCGCAACTCCAGGTCCATCTCCCATCAAACCCGGCTCTACAGCCGTTTGAGAGTAAGCGACAAGCGAAAAGAGAGGTTTGACTCCCAGCTCCTCTGCCTTTTTTCGTGATGTGACGACCATCGCCACTGCTCCATCTGACATTCCGCATGCATTTCCAGCTGTGACTTTTCCATCTTTTTTAAACACCGTCGGAAGTTTAGCTAATTTTTCTAATTTTGTATCCCTGCGGATCGTTTCGTCTTTGGAAAAAATTATCGGATCTCCTTTTCTCTGTGGGACCTCTACAGGAACGATCTCCTCATCAAACCAGCCCTCATCCTGAGCTTTGGCGGCTTTCTGGTGACTGGACAGAGCAAACTCATCCATTTCCTCTCTAGTCAATTTATACTTGTCCACTAAATTCTCAGCGGTCTGTCCCATCCCCATGTCACACACAGGGTCGATAGAGTCGCTCCATCCATCTAAAAGAACCTTATTCCCCATTTTAAATCCCTGCCACCGCGCATCTTTGAGTAAATAGGGAATCGTACTCATGCTGTCAAAACCACCAACCATTACAGTCTCTGCTTCTCCGAACCGGATGGCTTGAGAGGCCATGGCCAAAGCTCTCATACCCGAAGGGCAGGCCATGTTGAGAGTGATAGTCGGAACTTCATCTGCAATTCCTCCCTTGATAGATGCGCTGCGCGAAGGATTAGGCCCATTTCCGGCCTGACGGCAGCTTCCCAGGATCACATCGTCAATATCTTCTCCTTTGAGATTGGCTCTCCGTAAGGCTTCGGTTATTGCCACAGCTCCCAAATCATACGCGGCTACATCCTTCAGAGTTCCCCCAAATCTCCCCATAGGAGTCCGGGCTCCGCTTATGACTACGACATCATTGATTTCCATGATTTCTTCTCCTTTTCTTATCAATCAAATTAAATATACTGCCCTCCATCGACTTTGATGACTTCGCCAGTGATATGCTGTGCTTTTTCAGAAGACAGGAAGGTCACAAGATGGGCAATGTCCTCTGGTACGCCAAGGCGGTTAAAGACTGTCTCTTCGGCCGCTTTCTGCTTGAATTCTCCAGGCAGATCTTTGAACATATCTGTCAAGATCATTCCCGGAGCCACAGCGTTGACATTGACGCTGTACTTCCCCATTTCTTTGGCGACGGCTTTGGTTAAACCGATCGCACCAGCTTTGGCCGCAGAGTAATTTGTCTGGCCAAACTTCCCCCGAAGACCATTTATGGACGTGATATTGACGATACCACCAGATTTTTGCTCCTTAAAATGGGGTGCCACAGCTCTGATGAAATTGAACGTCCCTTTTAAATCCACGTTAATCACCGCATCCCACTGTTCTTCGGTCATCTTCCAGACGACGCCATCCCAATTCATGCCCGCATTGTTGATTAGAATATCCAACCGGCCAAACTCCTCCAACACTTTCTTCACAAGTTTCTGGACTGATCCAAAATCGGAAACATCCACCTGGTATTCTTTTCCTTTCCGGCCCATATTCTGGATTTTCTCGACTATTGCTTTTGCCTCATCGCCATGCCGGCGAAATGTTAAAGCCACGTCTGCGCCATTCTGGGCTAAATCCAGAGAAATGGCAGTTCCAATACCCATGCTCCCTCCGGTAACAAGAGCAATTTTTCCCTTTAAATCCATTTCATCCTCCTTAAAGTCATTGATGTCGCGTTTGAACATCTGACATTTTTTTTATAGGTTTATAGGGGTCGCATCTTAACATTTAACATTTCCTTAATCTCAAATTGAAGAAAAACAAACTTGGCTTCGTAATATTCTTGTCGTATTTCTTCATTTCATAATTCTTAAGGAAAAATTAAAAGACTCTCGAATTATAGCCGAAAATATTAAACTAAGACAACATGCTAAATGTTAAATGTTAAGACGCGACCCCAAATTTAAAACGGAAACCTTCTATTGAATTCAGGAAACCTCCGTTCAACCATCGCTGTTAAACCTTCCAGGGCATCCGGATGCTGGAAGGTCAGTTCAAGATAATTCTCCAGCTCGTATTGCGCCAACTCATCCAGGGATGTTCCCTTGAGAAACTCATCGAATCCTCTGCTGATCAGCCACTCCGATACACACGCTGCATGAAAAGAATTGTTGGCCACGCGCCGGGCTATTCTCTGGGCATGAGTTTGGCTGTCTCCCGAGAGGAAAATTTCTGCCTGTCTCCGGCCATAGGCATAAAGGATTGGAATGAGGTCCTGTTTCAGGAACAAATCCTTCATGGAGCGCAGCTCTTCTTTCTCTTCAAAAGTGAGCTCAGAAGAAAGTTCTTCAATCTTCAACGACGCAACCTGCTTTTGCGTGAGGGACTTTCCTCCATTGTCTTTGATAGCCTTGACCAATATGTCTGCCACCTCGTCTCTCTTCTGGGCCGGAACGAGCAAATCAGCCAGACCTAAATATTTCAATAATCTTGGAGACGATGTCGTTGTTCCTCCGGCCAGGATATAATACCGGCTCAAGGCCACAGCCATCTCAGCATCGCCAGTTGCTTCATAAATGATTTGAGGACATGTCAAAGTCCCCCTCAATCCCGGGTAAATTCCCAGACGGGTTTCAGGAAATGTGAAAGACGTTCTCTCGGTGGCGACGACCAGTGAATCCGGGTCCAAGGCAAAGGCCATGGCCACCTCAACGCCTCCGCCAAAGGCTGCACCGTCGACGATCGCAATCTTTGGTTTGCCTCCACCAGTCATCTCATGGAAAATAACATCCTGCCACATCGCCGTGTTTTCTTTGATCTTTTTAAAATTGCCCTGCTTTAAGTTTTTTATGAAATCAGGCACATTGGCTCCCGCTATAAAAGTCTTGATCGGTGCAGAATCAAAAATGATGGCTTTGACTTTTTCATCCTGGTTAGCCTTTCTAAAAGAAGTCTTCAGATCTTCAAACACTTGAGTGTCAAGGGCGTTGGCAGATCTGGGATTTGAAATCATGATTCGAGCAACACTTCCCTTCTGTTCCAGGCTGAAAACAACAGGGCTCATCTCGAGAGGCCATGGTTCACCTTTCTGTGCCTGTTCGATCAGAGGCTTCGGGATCGGGAAATTCAATTCCTTCTTGTGAGAAAGCTCCATTCTTTCTGTCACGATGCGCATCACTTCACTGATCCCCATTTTATTCATCAGTGCAAAAGGTCCTTCCCCCCAGAGGAACGCATTCTGACAGAGCTTATCCACTTCATCCATCTCGATGACTCTTGCTTCGACAACCTCTACAGATGTCATAAATCCAACCGCAAGAAATCTATTCTTCAAGGTATCAATCAGAGTCTGATCCTTGGCTTCCTTTTTCCCCTCTTTCTCTGAAACCCACTTCACACTGGATTTATCCTTGGCTTTCTGGAATTGACTCAGTAGTTTTTTATAGCTCTCTGGAGGAGTAAAAAAATTGCCGTAGGCTTTATACAAAGGATCATCAGGATTCGAGGAATCAGAGAAGGAATACATCGTGTAAATCCCGAGCGGAATTCCAGTGGCATCCATCAAATCCAAGAATCCAACAGGCATGTTGAACGCTTTTTTGCCCGCAGCTTCGATGCTGGGAATATCTAATCCTTCATCAACCATCCTGGCCGCCTCAAGAAGCAGAGAGACAAAAATCACATCTGCTGCACCTCCTTTGCGGCTGTTGAGGATGGGAGTGGCCACTTTTCCTGCCAGTTTCATGTATTTCGCTGCTGTGGCTACACTCTCTTTTGTGGCAGTCTCCATTCCTGCGTACTCCCCGCCCCGGTTCTTATGGGGAAGATAAAAATAATGCATCCAGACGACCTTATCCGGCCTTTTTGTTTCCCGCGCCAGGATGTTGACATCCAGAGAGGAAGAATTCGATGCCAGAACAACATGAGGTGCACAGAGTTTGTCCAGTTTCCTGAAAATCTCTTTTTTGATCTTGATGTTCTCTGTTGCTGTTTCTATGACGAGTTTAAGATTCTTTCCTCTGCAAGCGTCTTCGTAGCGTGTTGTGGCCAGAATTCGCCCTCTTATCTCAGTTGCCTGAGAGGGAGAAAAGATGCCTCCCTTCTGGGCAGTTTCGAGTTCTCTGTCTATGGTCTCAAAAGCACTCTCCAGAATCTCGTCGTTGATATCTAGAAAACCGGCATTGAATCCACTCTGCGCATACGCTTGGGCGATGCTGGCTCCCATCGTTCCTGCCCCGATGACCAATATCTCCACATCATCCCAGGTCACCTCGATGGATGTCTCTTTATTCTGTGGCTCCTTCTTTTTCATCTGTACATCCTCCTAAACTTTCTGCTTTTTGGCGTAGCTATCCACAATGACTGTCCCTCCCTGTCCACCGCCAATACAGGCTGATGCCAGTCCTTTTCCGCCGAGAGTCAACAGAGCCGTGATCAGGCGGGTTCCAGTGGCACCAAGAGGATGGCCCAGTGCAATGGCGCCTCCGTTGACATTGACTTTGGACCGGGTTAAACCGAGCTCCCGCTCGACAGCCAGATACTGTCCGGCAAAAGCCTCGTTGATCTCTATGAAATCCAGGTCCTTCAGAGTCATTCCGGCTCTGGCTAAGGCGATCATTGAAGACGGAACAGGTCCGATTCCCATGTAGTGAGGATCAACGGCTGCGGTTCCCCAGGAAATAAGCTCACCGATGGGCTCGATACCCAATTCTTTGGCCTTTTTCTCCGTAGTCATAAGGATGGCTGCGCCTCCGTCAACAATACCGCTCGAGTTTCCTGCAGTCTGGACTCCTCTGGATTTGACAGCATGCAGCCTTGAAAGAGTTTCCAGGGTTGTTTCTAGCCTGGGATGTTCGTCTTCAGAGACAGCAACATCTCCTCTTCGCGTTTTGAGCACAACAGGAGTGATCTCTTTAGCCAGGCGGCCTTTCTCCATGGCATCCTTTGCTTTCATCTGTGAGGAGAGGGCGAACTCATCTGCATCCTGACGGGTGATGCTGTAAAGCCGGGCGAGGTTCTCAGCCGTGCCCATCATATCATCATCGATGTATGTATCGTTTAAGCCATCTTTGAACAGGAAATATATTTTTGGACCGGCCATGTAAGGAAAACCGTAAGGGGAGGCAAACTGCATTGTTGGAGATTGGCTCGTACTCTCATACCCCCCGACCAGGACAACCTCGCTCTCCTCAAGGAGAAGCTGTTTGGCTCCCTGGATAACCGCTTCACCTCCTGAAAAACAAATCCGATTGACGGTCAATCCCGGTGCAAAAAAGCTGAGACCTGCCTTTAAAGCCACATGGCGGGCACCGTAATGGGAGTCGATGCTGGTGTGCTGAGCATTTCCGAATATGGCCTCATCGATGACGTCTTCTCTCCCTTCAAGGCCAGCCTGTTTTATGGCGCCTCTGGCAGCAAAGACACCGAGTTCAATCGGAGGGATATCCTTGAATGCCCCTCCAACCTCACCAAAGGGCGTGCGAGTTGCAGCAAGGAAAACGATTTTCATCTTCTTTTCTTTCATCAGGGCAGTCCCTCCACCGCTGATTTTTTTCGGAACTTGAAATATTTTTTTGGTTTCCTTCATGTTTTCATCTCCTCGTTTGACCAGATCTTCATTGAGC
>DAOVAM010000276.1 GCA_030671065.1 Candidatus Aminicenantota bacterium | reverse complement strand
ATTTGGTAACACTTTTTGGATGTCATTGCGAGCGAAGCGTGGCAATCTCGTAGAGAGAAATTATATTATTAGGTGAATGAAGATATCTTTTTTATGAGATTGCCACGCTTCGCTCGCAATGACACTTATGTCTTCAATATCATTCCCAAAAGGGTTACCTAATTAGTGAGCATAAACAACAGGTCTCTTTTTGAATTTTTTGTACGGTTGATTATTCTTGTTTGCTTTTGTGGTATCCCACGAGTCTTTCCTCAAGCCAGGCCCAGATGTTTTTATGGAAATCCCAGCTGGGAGGATTGTTTTTCAGGAAGGAGTTCAGGTTGATTCCCTCTTCTTCTTGAGGAGTAATCCTGAATTTTCGGACAGTATCCCAGAGAATGGGAAATTCTGGATGGAACTGGGTCCCTAGCACATGAGGATACTTATCATGTTCGATCGCTTCCACGATCTTTCCATCCAAGGAAGTGGCGATAACTGTCATTCCCCTTCCCAAGCTCTCCACCATTTGGTGATGACTGCTGATGATAAAGGGAGTGTCTTCTTCTTTAAAGCTCAGAACCGAACAGAATTTGCCCTTTCCACTGAGTTTTATCCTGTGGAGATTGTACCGTAGGAGTTTTTCTTCCGGATACACTCGGGCAAAAGGATTGTTGTGCCAATTTTCTTTGCCCAGAGTGAATACATCTTCAAAATACATCATCCCGTATTTCTCTGACCAGATGTCTTGAATCAATGTGCCACCTGTGCCCACGTTGAGGCTCTGGGCGCCGAGGCATATTCCGAGAATAGGAAACTCCGGTTTGGTTTCCAGAAAAGGCGTGTAATTTTCGTCCTGGAATCCCCCGAGGAGATGAAAAATGAAGGAGAGCTCCAGAAAGTGGCGGTATGTTGTGGAGATCCCTGTGAGGAGATTGGATTTCTCTCCGTAGATATAAGGAGGAATGTCTGCTCCGCCAAAAAAAATGATCCCATCAGATTTGTTGAAAATTTTTTCGAATTCTCCACTGCATGTATTCTTTATAAAAAGATTATCTTTGTTCAATTCGCCCGAAATTTTATGAAACTTGAACCATCTGAGATCATTGTCTCTGACGAATTCGATCGATCTCTGGTAATTGGTTCGCTCGTTCTCATGATAAACGCCGATAACAGTCAAGTTTTCGAGCGAGATCAACCCCTGTTCACGGAGCTCACTCAAGGCTTGGATAGAGCCTGAGGAAGGATAAAGGATAGCTAACCTAACCTCATCGGAGAACGGTTCTGCGCTGTCGAAGAAACGTTCAGGAGGTTGATAGGGAGCTTTGCATCCGTCAAACCAGAAGATGGAGAGGGTGCCCAAAATGAATAAGGCGATAAAAAATAGTTTTTTTAAATAAGGTTTTTTCATTCCTGGATCTCCTCAACAGAAATAGAGGGATTTCTCCTTTCGAGAATGTCCCCTGAAGCAAGGATTATAATTTGCTTTTTTCGATTTGGCAATAGAGAAAAGGAAATTTAAATATAGAAGAATAGATTCTTAGGCAATTAAGCTGACGATAGAGAAAGGGTAGGGAATGGTGTACAATACGCTGTCAGCCTGGAATTCCAGGCAGGGAAGAAATTGAACCGCAGAAAAAATGAAAAGGAAGGTGCTCGGTTCGAGTTGCGCTTCCACTCCGGCTACAAAGGAAATGAAGTTCCCAGGGCTGTTGTCATCGGTAAACGGGAATTCAACATACAGGAGATTGTTTCTCAAAAAAGAGTTCTTGATCAGACAACAGGAAAAATATATGAAGTTTTCCAGTGCAAGATGGAAGGAGAGACAGTTAAGATTATCCACTTTGAATCGGGAAAATGGGAAATTTCCTTCCTTGAAGAAGTCTGATTCTGACTTCTGATCCATCCCCCTGAATAAGTTCTCCCTCTGAAGGAATACGAGTTCTGGTTTTATTTTCTGCAACTCGAATCATTGCATTTAACTTGTGAGTTGTCTTGAGTATAATAGGCGCATGAGTTTGGATTTTCTGAAAGAGGCAGAGGAATTCAAAAAACTTCTCCAAGCCATAAACCACAAGGAAACAGGGCTGAGAGTCACAGGACTCATAGATTCAGCCAAAGCTTTTTTTCTCGCTTCATTAGCTCAGAAGTTGAGGAAGAGAATTGTTTTTATCCAGCCGCATTCTTCATCTCTTTCCCGCATAGATGAGCAGTGCCGGTTTTATTTATCTCAATTTTCATCGCCTGTACATTTGAGTTCTCTGCCTTCTCTTTCTGAAAGCCCTTACCAGGAATTTTTTCCTCCTCTTGATTCCATCTCTTCAAGGATGAGATTTTTCTATGATTTGATACACCGTCTGCCCTCCTTGATCGTTACCAATCTCTTTGGATTGCTCAAGCCTTTTCCCAGCCCTCAAAATATCGAACATCTTTTTTTAGAACTCGGAATCGGAGAGAACGGAGGACGCGATCGATTCATCGATATAATCGAAGGATATGGTTACACGAGAGAGGATTTAGTCAATTCTGCGGGAGAATATGCCTGGCGTGGAGGAGTTGTCGATGTCTTTTCTCCCTGGCATTTCTCTCCTTACAGAGTCGAGTTCAGTGGAGATGATATTGCATCCATTCGGGAATTCGATCCTTCCTCACAACGCTCGATAAAGAGAATT
>DAOVAM010000225.1 GCA_030671065.1 Candidatus Aminicenantota bacterium | reverse complement strand
TCGAAATGTACTTTTTGAAGATGTGTACTACAAAAGATATCAGCATAGCAATTATGATATCCACCCTGATAATAAGCGGTTCGTGATGGTCAAGCCATCTGAAACAATATCAGCGGATATGATTGTTGTGTTGAATTGGTTCGAAGAACTCAAGCGCCTTGTTCCTGTTGATAAGCGCTGAGTGTGAATTTCTGATTAAGTTCCCATGACTTTTCTGTATAAGGTCGACATTACTCTGTATAGGCCGATACAGCATAAATTATTCGAGAGGGCCTGTTATCATTGGATTTCTTCCTGTTGTTTCCCGAACAATTCTTAGCTTAAAATTTTTTCCTTTTGACTTAATCTCTCTCCTGCACTATAAAATAAGGCATCAAAATGATTATATTGATCATTTTAGGCGTTATCTGTTTGATTATCGGAATCATCGGCTGCGTAATTCCGGGATTGGCTGGTCCTCCTTTCAGTTTTCTGGCTCTGATTCTCTTGTCCATTGCCAAACGTTGGGAACCCTTTAGCCCAGCCTTTTTGGTAGCCATGGCAGCAGTGACCATCATAGTAACAGCCTTGGATTACATTGTTCCTGCTGTAGGGGCGAAGAAATACGGGGCATCGAAATTTGGTTTCTGGGGAGCGGTCATCGGGATGATCGTCGGGATAATTTATATTCCACCTCTGGGAATGATTATCGGTGCTTTCATCGGGGCATTCGTTGGAGAACTCCTTATCGGCAAACAGAGTTCTGCAGCATTGAAAGCGGGCTGGGGCGTGTTTGTAGGGGTTATGATCGGAATTCTTTTAAAACTGATTGCATCGGGTGTGATGACGTTTTATTTTATAAAAGCACTTTTTTAGATGTGTTTATTTGTGATAAGAATGAAGGAGAAGAAATTATTCATATGAGATTGCCACGCTTTGCTCGCAATGACACAAAGGTTGAGATTGCCACGTCGCTTTGCTCCTTGCAATGACAGGAGAGGTGAGATTGGCGCGTTTATCTAGCAATGACAGAAAGGTTGAAATTGCCACGATTTGCTCGCAATGGCATATCAGTTCATATAATTAAAGGAGGTAAGATGAGACTTCAAAATTTTAAAACAGGGATTCTGTCATGTTTGCTTGTATTCGTCCTGGTATTAGGATTGTCAGTTCAGTCGTTTGCAGCTCAAAAAGTCGGGAAAGAAAAGAAGTTTGTTCTTGGATGGTTGAGTCAGCCGCAGATTGTGGAGAAATTCGGGAGGATCTCGGATTCCATCTGGTCATACGCTGAGCTCGGGCTTCAGGAATACAAATCAGCGAAGATTCTGGCCGATACATTGGAAAAAGCCGGTTTCACTGTCGAAAGGGGCTTAGCTGGGATGCCGACCTGTTTTGTGGGGACGTATGGCTCTGGAAAACCCGTGATCGGAATTCTGGGTGAATATGATGCTCTTCCGATGCTTTCCCAGAAAGGAAGAGTTCCAAACCAGGATCCTGTTATAAAAGGGGCTCCCGGACATGGCTGTGGCCATAACACGATGGGGACAGCAGGAATTTCCGCAGCGATCGCCGTCAAAGAGGCCATGGATAAGTACGGATTCAAAGGGACGATAAAGTTTTTCGGCTCTCCGGCTGAAGAAACTGTCATCAGCCGGCCGCACATGATAAGAGCGGGATTGTTTGAGGATGTCGATGCAGTGATCGACAACCACAGCAGCAGCGGGTTCGGAACCAGTTATGGACGAGGCGGGAATGCTCTTTTTTCTACTGTTTTCTCTTTCACTGGCCGGACATCTCACGGTGCATCTCCCTGGGGTGGACGGAGTGCTTTGGATGGTGTAGAAATCATGAATGTGGCCACAAACTATCTCCGCGAGCATCTTCTTTTCTCCTACAGGATGCATTATGTCATCATAGAAGGGGGTGAAGCTCCCAATGTGGTGCCTGATAAAGCCAGTGTCTGGTACTATGTCAGGAACTCGGATGAGAGGCTCGAAGATATGTACAGGAGAGTCGTGAACTGTGCAAAAGCCGGAGCTCTTGCAACAGGGACAGAATTGAGCATCCGGGTGATCACTGCGATCCACCAGCGGTATGCGAACAAAGCCGCTGCAGAGCTTTTTCAGAAAAATATCGAGCTTGTCGGGATGCCGGAATGGAGTGAAGAAGAACAGGCTTTTGCAAAAGCTCTCCAGAAGGACCTCGGGCGGTCTGAGAGAGGGATGCCGACAAAGGTGGGCCGTCTCAGAGAGCCGAGAGGTGTTTTTGTCGGAGGTGGCTCTTCTGACGTCGGAGATGTCAGCCTTGTGGCTCCTCTGGCAACGATAAGATTTCCGGGACAGGTTCCTGGAGCAATCAGTCATCACTGGTCTTCGGTTGCCACCAATTACGGCACCACAGCGTGGAAGGGGCTCAATGCCGGAGCCAAGGCCATGGCTGCGTCTGCGATCGATCTTCTCACTAAGCCCAAAGAGCTCAAGCAGTTGAGGGATGAGTTTGAAGTGCAGGCTAAAGAGCATCCTTACAAGCCATTCTTGCCCGATGATGTGACTCCGCCTCTTGATCTGAACGAAGAGCTGATGAAGAAATGGCGGCAGTTGATGGAAAAGTTTTACATCGAAGATAAATAGAGAGGTCAGAGAATGCCCAATATCTCAATTGAAGGTCCCCCGATCAAAGACCTGGATGTCAAAAGGAAGCTTGTCAAAGGATTGACTGAAGTCGCTGTTGAGGCCTATGGATTACCTGCTCAGAAAATTCGTGTTGTGATCAAAGAAAATTTGCTCGAGAATGTCGCTCGAGGAGGTGAACTGCTTTTAGATATAAAAAAAGCAGAGGCAGAGGCATCACAAGAGGATGAAGGCTAATAAAACAACGATATGAACGGAAGACAGGAAGAAGTTATATACTATTAGAGTATTAAACTCAGAGAAAGAGGTTGTTTGCCGCATAATTCTGTATGTCATTAGATTGAAAACTGTATTAAGATAAAGGCAATATTAAGATTGGGAGGTGCGGACCAATGAAAATCGCTTTTTTAGTCGGAAGAAAAACTGCTCAAAAACAATGGAAGATTGGGTTTTTTATCCTGGTCTTCATTTTTGCATCCAGCACTTTGAGTACAGGCCGGACAGAAAAACCCGTTCTTCACGGCAGACACTGGGTCGCCATCACCGGAAAACCTCTGGCTGCGACCGCAGGAGCCATGATCTTTCAGAAAGGCGGAAATGCTGTGGATGCCGCGTGTGCCATGCTCGGAGCCACCAGCACCATGTGGGATGTTCTCAGCTGGGGAGGTGAGACCCAGGCGTTGATCTATAATCCCCATACCAAAAAGGTCATCGGAATCAATGCTCTCGGTGCGGCTCCAACAGGAGCGACTCCTGAGTTCTTCAAAGAAAATGAAATGGACTATCCGCCAGCTTACGGTCCTCTGGCTGCGGTCACTCCAGGAACTCCAGGTGGATTGATAACCATGCTGGCTGAGTATGGGACGATGAGCCTTAAAGACGTGCTCGGACCTTCCATGCAGATGGCAGAAGGTTATCCGGCTGAGGAGGCATTTGCCAGAGGAGTGGAGAGAAACAAAAAAAGGATTAAACAGTGGCCGTACTCCAAGAAAGTTATGCTTCCTCATCTTGGGGAAGAGTATGAAGCTCCGCATGCCGGGGAGATTTTCAGGCAATTGGATCTCTTAGAGACTCTTAAGAAACTGGTTGAAGCTGAAGAAAAAGCATTGGCTGAGGGAAAAAGCCGTAAAGAAGCGATTTACGCTGCCTATGACCGGTTCTACAGGGG
>DAOVAM010000240.1 GCA_030671065.1 Candidatus Aminicenantota bacterium | reverse complement strand
TCATAATGACGCAAGCGGCTCTGAACCGTTACTGGCGGCAGCACAAAGTACAAAGAGGCTGAAGCGTTGGAGTCGAGTAGAGACCACATTCCCTAAAGCCCTGGCTTCCCTAGATTG
Source organism: Candidatus Aminicenantota bacterium (assembly GCA_030671065.1). GTDB lineage: Bacteria > Acidobacteriota > Aminicenantia > Aminicenantales > Aminicenantaceae > SOIA01. Next base: position 3,394 of record DAOVAM010000240.1, on the reverse strand, counting down.
AGAAGGACAAACGTGCAGCACCTGCAAGTGAAGAAGAGAAAAACCCCTTTTATTATCTTTTCAAAACGTATTTTTATCTTTGTGTTCCCAGAATAAATCCATAAGATCGTACTTTGCAGCTTGCCCTGTTTTTGGGCACTTAAAAGTCTGCCCTGTAACTGTACTGGAATCGAGTGACTCTTTTGTATAGGCCACAGGTGAAAGGTGCTTTTCTCCACAAATTTTGCACTTGTAAAAGACAGGCATTTCAGATTCTCTTTTATTTTACTGCAAATTTCCCGGATTCTTATTATATAAGGAAAATTTTATAAAATTCAAGTATATATTTTCCGGATTTATAAAAATATATACGTGGGATGAGGGATCGATTCTAGACAATTTCAGCGAGTTTAATCTTTGACATCTGTCGTTTTGCATCAATGAGTCTATGTCTAAGGTCGAACCCAGCCCCCTTCTTATTGCGCTTGACTTTATTCGCCCCTTAAAGATAAATATATCCTTGATGAAGGAAGTGAAGATCGGAGTCGATACAGGAGGCACCTTCACTGATTTCGTGATCTATTCAGAGGGAAAGATCGAAATAAAAAAAATCCCTTCGACACCCAATAATCCATCTCTTGCCATCCTCAGAGGAATTCAAGACCTTCTCCAACATTTCCCTCTCGTCATCCATGGAACAACTGTCGCCACAAACTCCCTCCTCGAACGAAAGGGCGGGCGGATTGCTCTGATCACAACAAAAGGTTTTGAGGACATTCTGTTTATCGGTCGACAGACAAGACGTGAGCTTTACAGGCTAAAAGGTGAAAGAAGAAAGTTTCTTCTTCCTCGTCGATCCTGTTTCGGGATCGAAGAGAGAACGTCCGCATCAGGAAAAGTCGAGAAAAAATTCTCCTCGATCGCGCTTCAAGAAATCCTTTCTAAAATACAAAAATTAAAAGCTGAAGCTGTCGCTGTATCTTTGGTCAATTCCTATGCGAATCCTTCCAACGAAAAAATCATTTCCAGAGAATTAGAGAAAAATAAATTCCTTTTTTCTGCATCAAGCGATATCCTGCCTGAACACCGGGAATACGAAAGAACAGTCACAACCGCAGTGAATGCTTACCTCATGCCCGTCATCAGCCTTTACCTGGAAAACCTGGAGAAAAAGATGCAAGGAGCCGAACTTCGGATCATGCAGTCTAATGAAGGGTACATCTCTCCGGCCAAAGCCAAATCAGAACCTATACGAACAGCACTCTCCGGCCCTGCTGGCGGAGTTGTCGGAGCTACTCAGCTCGGGAAAGCCGCAGGATTCAAGAACATCATCACATTTGATATGGGAGGGACATCATCTGATGTATCCCTGGTTGACGGAGAAATCAGGAGAACGAATGAGAGTCTGGTGGGAGACTTTCCACTGCGCCTCCCGATAATCGATATTCACACTGTTGGAGCCGGAGGAGGCTCTATTGCCTACGTGGACAAGGGGGGATCTCTTCGTGTCGGCCCACAGAGTGCAGGGGCTGATCCAGGGCCAGCATGCTACGGAAAGGGAAACCTCCCTACTGTTACAGACGCCAGCCTGGCTCTAGGACGGCTTGTGCCCGAGTTCTTCCTCGGAGGAAAAATGAAGCTTTTTCCCAAAAGAAGCGGCAGCGCTCTGGAGCGCCTGGCAAATAAAATAAATAAATCTGCCATTGAGACTGCAGCAGGTATCATCGAGATCGCGAATGCCAACATGGAAAAAGCCATTCGTGTGATATCCATTGAAAGAGGTTTTGATCCTCGGAATTTCTCCCTGGTCTCCTTCGGAGGAGCGGGTGGAATGCATGCTGCGGACATCGCTTCCAGTTTGAACATGCCAAGAGTGATCGTCCCCAAGAACGCGGGTGTTCTCTCTGCCATAGGTCTACTCCTGACCGATTCGATCAAAGACTTCTCAAAATCCATCATGAAAACTCCAGATGAGATGACCAGAGAAGAATTGAGAAAACACTTCAATGAATTAGAAAAAAAAGCCCGTAATGGTATGAAAGAAGATGGTTTCAGCGATGAAGAAATCCGCATTTATCCTTCCCTTGACCTCAGGTATCTCGGCCAATCCTATGAAATCACTGTTCCTTATATCTCCAGGGACACCCGTGAATTTTCTTTCATTTCCGATTTCCATAAGGCCCACAGAAAACTCTATTCCTACCATCATGAGGAGAGGCCAGTGGAAGTCGTCAACATTCGGATTAAAGCTGTGGGAGCAAGTAAAAAAATCAAACTGAAAAAAATGCCTCAAGATAATCCAAACCCAGAGAGGGCGTTTTTAAAGAAGCAGATATATCATTACAACGGGAAATCCCACAAGGCCAGGGTGTTCAACAGGGCTTTACTATCACCCGGGAATAGACTGAATGGTCCAGCGTTGATCGTGGATGCTGAGTCGACGACCTTCCTTCCTCCTTCTTATGCGCTGAAAGTTGACGGGTTTCTGAATCTCATCATTCAAAGGAAAAATACCCCAGATGGATAAATTTGATCCCATCGAGTTCGAACTGTTCAAGAATATATTTGTGTCGGTCTCTGAGGAAATGGGCGCTGTCCTCGGACGGACTTCGCTATCGCCCAACATCAAAGAAAGAAAGGACTTCTCCTGTGCTCTCTTCGACAGGAAAGGGAAAACCTTTGCTCAGGGTTCACATATCCCAGTTCATCTCGGAGCCATGCCTCTTTCTGTCCAAGCCTCCATCAGGACCGTCGATTTTGAGAATGGCGACCTGGTGATCCTTAACGACCCTTACAGAGGAGGAACGCACCTCCCGGATATCACCTGCATCTCGCCTGTCTTTGTCGAGAGAAAGCTTGTGTTCTTTGTCGCAAACCGCGCTCATCACTCGGATGTGGGCGGAATGACTCCTGGTTCCATGCCGCTGGCCACGGAAATCTATCAGGAAGGATTGATTATCCCGCCTTCAAAGTTAATCCAGAAGAGCAAATTGAGCACCGAGATCCTCGACCTGATCCTGGCCAATGTCCGAACCCCTGAAGAACGAAAGGGAGACCTCCTGGCTCAAATCGCGGCTAACGAGAAAGGAAAACAGAGGTTAGACGAAATCATAGAAAAATACGGACTGAAAAAAATACTCCTCTACACACGGCTGATTCCGTCTTATACAGAAAGAATACTCAGAGAAACCATCAAGGGTATTCCTGACGGCACGTACGCATTTTCCGACTTCCTGGACGATGACGGCATCACAGATAAGCCGGTAAAAATAGATGTAAAAATAACCATTCAAAGGGATGAAGCCTTGATTGACTTCAGCTCCTCGTCCAAACAGGTCCAGGGAAGCGTGAACGCCAACTTCGCTGTAACGTATTCCGCGGTTCTGTATGTCTTTCGCTGCCTTGTCGAAGAAGA